>OMSZ01000175.1 GCA_900313855.1 uncultured Eubacteriales bacterium | reverse complement strand
TTTGCGTTGTCAATCAAAAGATGCCGGTTCTATCAAATCCTCCATGCTGCAACGATTTGTTACGCATTTGTTACGCCTTGTGTGGTATAATTCCTAATAATAGTCTATAAACGTAGTCGTAATTAATGATTATATAGTGACAGGAGGGCGATAATGAGAGATAAAGAAAAGCTTGACGAAGAATTGTTGAACAAATACGAAGAATTAAAGGAGTATCTTCACTCTCTTGATAGTGTGTCGGTTGCATTTTCAAGCGGAGTTGATTCTACATTTCTTTTGTATGCTGCAAAAGAAGCGCTTGGTGATAAGGTGTTGGCGATAACGGCATCCTCGTGCTCGTTTCCTATAAGGGAGCTTGAGGAAGCAAAAGCATTTTGTGAGGAGCACGGAATACGGCAGGTGATAGTAAAGACCGAAGAGCTTAAGATCGAAGGCTTCTCGCACAATCCTAAGAACCGTTGTTATCTTTGTAAGAAAGAGCTTTTTAAAAAGCTGCGTGATATTTCTGATAGGGAAGGTATCAAAGAGATTGCCGAGGGATCTAATCTTGATGATAACGGTGATTACAGACCGGGACTTTTGGCGGTAGAAGAAATGAACATTAAAAGTCCGTTAAGACACATAGGTTTTACGAAGGGCCAGATACGCATATTGTCGGAATATTTAGGACTGTGTACATGGAATAAGCAGTCCTTTGCGTGTCTTTCAAGCAGGTTTCCTTATGGTGAGGAAATTACGGAAAAGAAGCTTGAAATGGTGGATAAGGCGGAGCAAATGTTGCTTGATCTTGGATTTCATCAGCTGCGGGTTCGCATTCATGGAAATGTAGCAAGAATTGAGCTTGAACCGGCGGAATTTCCGCGGTTTATGGAAGAAGGGATAAGGCTTAAGGTTTATAAAGCATTTAAAGAGATTGGCTTTGCCTATGTTTCTTTGGATGTTTTGGGATATCGCACCGGAAGCATGAATGAAACCTTGTGATCCGGAAAAACTGATGATGCACGGATTGATATCAGACTCGATATCAGACACCATATAATGTTTGTTGATAATACTTAGAAATTGTCTTTATTTTTGACAAATAATAATGTATAATATCTTCATGTTTTATCTTTTGGAGGAGGGTGCCAAGATGCAAAAGACTATAAAGAGAAGATTGACCATGGCGGTTATACGAATAGTAATAGTTGCTATGGCGGTTTCGTGTGCGACTATTATCACGTTGACAGGAAAGAATCTTACTAATGAGAAGAAGACTTCAACCCAGCAAAAGGTTGGTAGATATGCAAGCTCTATCAATGCATGGATAGAGATGGAGATGGGCCTTAACAAAGGAACGGGTAGGAGCATTGAGGCTCTGTCGCTTGATGAATCTGATCAGGCGCATTTACAGACTATCATAAGTACACATGCGGCAGGCAGGGACGAGCTCTTGAATCTTTACTATGGTACAGAGGATAAGCTTTTCGTACAGATGGATCCTAACGCAGAGACACCGGAAGGCTACGATCCTACTCAGAGAGGCTGGTATAAGGCTGCTGCCGAAGCAAAGACTACGATAGTTACTGATCCGTATATGGACGTTCTTATCGGTGGAATATGCATAACTGTTGCAACACCGGTATACAGGGACGGAAACTTAGTGGGAGTTGTCGGTGCCGATTTTACGCTTGATACGATTACAGATATAGTTAACAATATACCTTATGAAGAGGGTGAGTATGCATTTTTAGTTGATGCTTCGGGCAATATAGTTATACATGAGAATGCTGAATTCATGCCGGGCGATGACAAGCTCGTTACAATGGCTTCTGCAATTCCTGATATTGCTTCGATTATCTCAGAGCCTGCGAAGGCTGTTATTGAAGCTAAGGATTATGATGGGGAAAAGAACTATTTCGCGACAGATGTTATATCGGGATCTAACTGGATCCTTGGTATGGTAACTCCGAAAAAGAATGCGATGAGCAATATATATAAGACTATGCTCATATCATTCATAATTGTTATAATTGCTCTCTTACTTACCTTCCAGGTAATGTCAAATCTTATTGCAAAGCAGTTAAAGCCTTTAGAGAGTATGAAGGCATTTATCAGGGAGAAGATCATCGGCGAGAATGGTGTAAATAGCCATACGTCCGAGGTTGAAGAGATCAACTATCTTATCGGCGAGTTAGAGACACAGTTTATTGATACTATTCATAAGACCAGAGATGAATCTTCTCTTATCAGAGACAAGATGTCTGATACAAGTAATCATATTTCTGCGATCAATAATAATATTTCGGAGATAACTTCTGCTGTGCAGGATACGGGAGATAATATCGATTCCCAGTCAGACAGTATAAGGGATATAGATAATACCTGCAGTATTGTTACTTCGGCTGTTGATGAGCTTTCAAAGGATACAACGGAAATGAACAACCGTGCTAAGGAGATCATTGAGAGGGTTGAGGCGTTGGTTCCTGCATTCTTAGAGAACAAGCAGAATGCCGTTTCCGTAACTCATGATTCAAGAGACAAGCTTCTGCGTGCAATTGAGGGCGTTAAGGTAATAGAGCAGATCGTTGATGTGTCAAATGCCATAAGCAATATTGCCAGTCAGACCAATCTGCTTGCATTAAATGCATCAATTGAGGCGGCAAGAGCAGGTGAAGCGGGTAGAGGATTTGCGGTAGTTGCTGATGAGATCAACAACTTAAGTACCACTACCAGCAGTGAAATAACCAAGGTTAACGAACTGACCAACAAGGTTACGGAAAGTGTAAGAGATCTTACTGCTGCCAGCAATGAGATTCTTAACTTCCTTACGGATGTTGTGCTTAATGATTATGACAATCTTGAGACACTTGCCCGCAACTATATGGAGGATGCAGGTTATTACGGAGATATCAGCGAATCCCTCGGTAAGAGTGCTAAAGAGCTTGATGGTTCCGTGAATGAGATAAATGGAGTATTAGCGGCTATAAGCAGATCACAGGAAGAGCTTAACAATGCTGTTCATGCTATCAATGACAATCTGCAAAGCATTACCTCTACGAGCGACAATGTTTCCGTTGAGACCAGAGAGGTGCTTGAAAGCATAGATTCACTTCAGGAAATTGTGGGAAGTTTCCACATTTAATCACGTCGCCTGGCGGCTCCGTGTGTTTTTTCGCAAAAGTACGTTTCATGCAAGCATGACGTACCTTTGCTCATTTTATCATATATAACTCCGAAATCTTTCATTCGGATAATAAGGAGGAGAAAGAAATGGCTAAGAAACCGTATTACATTACCACTGCGATAGCCTACACATCAGGGAAACCGCATATTGGTAATACCTACGAGATCGTTCTTGCAGACAGTATTGCAAGGTATAAGAGGTTCGTAGGTTTTGATGTCAGATTCCAGACAGGAACTGACGAACATGGACAAAAGATCGAATTGAAAGCGCAGGAGAAAGGCGTAACTCCGAAGGAATTCGTTGATGACACTGCGGGAGAGATCAAGAGGATCTGGGATCTGATGAACACCTCATATGATAAGTTCATTCGTACCACAGATGAGGAACACGAGAAACAGGTACAGAAGATATTCAAGAAGCTGTACGACAAGGGTGACATTTACAAAGGCGAGTATGAAGGACTTTATTGTACTCCATGTGAATCATTTTTCACAGAGTCACAGTTAGTTGATGGTAAATGTCCGGACTGCGGAAGAGAGGTTCAGCCTGCAAAAGAGGAAGCATATTTCTTCAAGATGAGTAAATACGGCGGACGTCTTATAAAATATATCGAGCAGCATCCATTGTTCATACAGCCTGAGTCGAGAAAGAACGAGATGATGAATAATTTCCTGAAACCGGGACTTCAGGATCTTTGTGTATCGCGTACCTCGTTTAAGTGGGGAATTCCTGTTGATTTTGATCCGGGACATGTTGTGTATGTCTGGATCGATGCACTTTCTAACTATATAACCGGTTTGGGATATGATGTTGACGGAAGAAGCGACAGATTATTTGAGAAATACTGGCCTGCAGATCTTCATTTGATCGGAAAGGATATTCTTCGTTTCCATACAATTTATTGGCCGATAATGCTTATGGCATTGGGAGTAGATCTTCCAAAGCAGATATTCGGACACCCATGGCTTCTTCAAAGCGATGGCAAGATGAGCAAATCAAAGGGTAACGTTATCTATGCAGATGATCTTGTAGAGCTTTTCGGAGTTGATGCTGTAAGGTACTTTGTACTTCACGAGATGCCGTTTGAAAATGACGGAGTCATCTCATGGGAGCTCATGGTTGAGCGCCTGAATTCAGATCTTGCCAATACTCTTGGCAATCTGGTAAACCGTACCGTATCAATGACTAATAAGTATTTTGACGGTGAGGTTAACAACAAGAAGGTTGTTGAGGACGTTGATAAGGAGCTTATTGATTATGCCTTAGATACGAGACTTCGTGTGTCTAATGCCATGGACAGACTTCGCGTAGCTGAAGCTATTACAGAGATATTCAATCTCTTTAAGAGATGTAACAAATATATTGATGAGACTATGCCATGGGCACTTGCCAAGGAAGAGGACAAGAAGGACAGATTGGCAACCGTACTCTACAACCTTGTTGAGAGTATTGTTATTGGCGCAACACTTCTTGAGCCGTATATGCCTGAGACTTCTGAGAAGATCCTTGCACAGCTTAATTCGCCAAAGCGTAAGGTCAATGACCTTGTACGTTTTGGAGGTTACAAATCAGGTACCAAGGTTACGGATTCACCTGAGATACTTTTTGCAAGACTTGATCTTGAAGAGGTTATGAAGAAGGTTGAGGAGATGCAGCCTGAACCTGAACCGGAACCGGAGCCGGTTGACGACAATCCGGGTATTGATATAGCAGAGAAGAAACCGGAGATTTCGATAGACGATTTTGATAAGATTCAGCTTCAGGTAGGTGAGGTCATAGCCTGCGAAGAGGTGCCTAAGTCAAAGAAGCTGCTTTGCTCTAAGGTTAAGATAGGAAGTGAAGTAAGGCAGATAGTATCAGGAATCAAGAGTCAGTTCTCACCTGAGGATATGGTCGGTAAGAAGGTTGTTGTTGTTACCAACTTAAAGCCGGCTAAGCTTGCGGGCGTTGAGTCCCAGGGAATGATCCTCTGTGCAGAGGATGCCGAGGGCAAGCTTTCGATTGTTACTACCGAGGAAGCAATGCCGCACGGTGCAGAGATCCGCTAATAATCAATGTGTTAATAAACCATGCCGGTCTATAAAGCAGAGCTTTTGGGTCGGAGTATGCGTAGCATGACACAACAGACAGATATTCCACTTATTTAATTATAATACGTGGCTTTTGTCTGTTGTGTCGTGTGGATTTATAAGTTTTTGAATGTCATAAAAGTTAAAGGAGGATGCCTATATGAAATTTATTTTTTTCAGAATGAAACAAAGGCATTCTCTTTATATTATGCTGGTAAGTCTATTATCATTCAGTCTGCTTGGTGTTATCATTTACAAGAGCGTCGGGGAGATGTTTATTAGTCAGAGCAGGACCAACGCAATGGGACTTGCTGTGATCGCTGCGAATGAGATAGACGGAGATAAGTTTGAGACGATCAGATCGAAAGATAACGATGAATTCTATGAAGTGTATGAGCTCCTTGATAAATACAAGGATTTCAATATGCTTCAATACATATATACGATGCGCATGGAGGATGATGTTCTCACCTTTGTTGTAGATGCCGATCCTGATGATCCGGCCGGCTGCGGTGAGGAATATAATTTATTAGAGGATATGATTCCCGCATTTCACGGTCAGGTATGCTGTGACAAGAAGCTTACAAAGGATAAATGGGGCAAATTCTTCAGCGCTTATGCGCCTATATTTAATTCCGATCATGAGGTGGTAGGTATAGTAGGGTGCGACATTACAACTGCGGATATTACGAGAAGGCTTGCTATTTTAAGAAATGTTATAGTGTGCCTTATATCGGTGTTTGCGGCTCTGTGTCTGTTGATGCTTATATTGATATCAAGAGATATGGTCAATACCGACAGTCTTACCGAGATTGCCAATGATAACAAGATCAAGAATGTAGCGGCCAGACTTAAGAGAAAGAACAAGCTTAAGGACTATACGGGCATGCTTGTTAATATCAAAGATTTCAAATATATCAACCAGAAGATTGGCTTTAATGGCGGCGATGAGCTGCTTAGGGAGTATGCCGGACAATTGAAGAAGATGACCCGCAAGGGCGAGTTCGTTGCCAGAACCGGCAATGACAATTTTCTTATGCTTATCAAAAAGGGCAGAGAGGATGAGGTGCTTAAAAAGCTTTCACCTATGGATATCAATATGAGTGCTTATGCAGGTCTTGAAGATTTTAAAATTTATTCAAGGTGTGGAATGTATTCGGTAGGTGAAGATGATGTGTTAAGTTCAGTCATGAATTATTGTACACTTGCGGTCAACAGTACCAGAAAAGCAGAAAATGATGATTATGTGTGGTACGAGGATTTCATGATAAAACAGTTGTTAGAGGATAAGAATATTGTTGCCAAATACAAAGAAGCTTTAAAGAACGGGGAGTTTCAGGTTTATTATCAGCCCAAGGTTAATATAGACACGAGAACTCTTTGCGGAGCGGAGGCATTGGTGCGTTGGGTAAAGGAAGGCACTATCATTTCTCCTGCCCGTTTTATTCCTGTGCTTGAACGTGAGGGAAAGATCATAGATCTGGATTTTTTTGTTTTTGAGCAGGTGTGTAAGGATATCAGAAGATGGATGGATGAAGGTATCAAACCTGTCCGCATTTCATCTAATTTTTCAAAGCTTCATTTGAAGAATGAATATCTTTCGGAGGATGTTCTTGCGATAGTGCGCCGGTATGATATTGATACCGCTTATATAGAGATCGAGCTTACGGAATCCTCGGGTTATTCGGATTTTGACGCCCTGCAGAAATTTGTCAGGGATATGAATGAGGCCGGTATCTATACATCAATAGATGATTTCGGAACGGGATATTCATCTTTATCAATGCTCAAGGATATTGATGTCAATGTTGTGAAGATTGATAAATCCTTCTTTGACAATATGGAGGATGAGAAACAGCATGGCGCTAATCTGGTGGGTAATGTTATACGAATGATCAAGGATCTTGACAGGATTGTTATTTGTGAGGGCGTTGAGACTGAGAAACAGGTGATGTTTCTTAAAGGTACAGAGTGTAATATCGTGCAGGGTTATCTTTTTGATAAGCCGCTGCCGTGCTACAATTTTGAGGAGCGTTTGAAAACGCCGGTTTATTAATGAATTATGTTATGCATGTGGGGAGAAGTGTATGGCGGACTTTCAGCTTATTTACAAAACTTCATTTTATATGGTTGCTGCGGCGATCTGTATTTCCGCATTGATATTTGTGCTTATAGAAGGCTGGCTTGACAGAAAACAGACCAGAGTATATCTTTTGCTGCTCTTTGATGTTATGCTTTCTGCTTTTGGAGGCATAATATATAAGCTTTCACAGCCATATGCGGCAGGTAATACGGGTCTTACTATTTTCATGCTCATTTCTCAGTTCTTCGATTTCTTTGCCCATACCGCTCTGGCACCACTTTTCTTTATCTATGTTCAGAATGTAACGGGAGCTATATATAAGGCTTCCCCCAAAAGAAGGCTTGCATATCTTACGCCGTTTATTGTTGCGGAGACAATGGTTTTATTCAATCCGGTCGTAGGATGGGTATACTATTTTGATGAGGAGTACAATTTCTACAGGAACTGGGGCGAGAGCATAACTTATGTTGTGGCGGGATTCTATTTTGCTCTTTCAATATTTAATATGCTTTTCTATTGGCAGGCAGTTAACCGCCGCAGACGTCTGGGATTGCTGTATGCCTTTCTGATAGTATTTGCCGGGATAGTAATCCAGCTTGTTTCGATCAATCTGTCTGTTGAGCTTATGGCTGAGGCTATGGGTCTTGTTATAATCATGCTGGTTGTGGAGCGTGAGGACGACAGGCTTGATCAGTCAACCAGAACCTATAACCGCAGGGCATTTCACACGGATCTTAACAACTGCTTCAGGCTCGAGAGGCATTTTCGTCTGATCAATATCCGTATTCTTAACGGTGATATTCTGCAGAGACTTACAGGCTCAACGGATGATGACAGCCTGTATCGTGAAGTAGTGCTTTATCTTAGGGAAATTCATTCCAAATATCAGATATACAGAGTGCATGATAATTCTTTTATGCTTGTCTTTCATAATGGAAAAGAAGGCGAGGTCTCTTACATTGCCGAACAGATAAGAAAGAGATTTCTTGACAGCTTCCATTGTAATTCTATTGATGTACGTCTTAAGGCGCTTATTATCTGTGCCGCTGTTCCGGAGGAATTAAAAACCGAGAAGGAGATCATGCAGCTTGTCGACTGCAGAACTCCGGATATAAGAGATGACAGGGTACTTCAGGGAAAGGATGTCGACAGGTTTATTTATGGCGCTGCGCTGGAAAAGGCGCTGTTTAGAGGAATAAAGGAGCATAACTACGCAGTTAATTATCAGCCCATTTATAATAAGCGGGATAAGTCTATATTCGGTGCAGAGGCAAGTATCAGCCTTAATGATCCTGAGCTTGGAATGGTTGAGGCAAAGGAGATTTTATCTGTTGCCGGTAAGCAGGGCATTGATCTTGTTATTGATAATCTTCTTTTGGACGAAGTGTGTATGTTCTTAGGAAGTGGTATACCTACGGAGTTGGGACTTTTGGGGATCAGTGTAAGAATATCTGTCAGGCAGTGTACCCAGCCTGATTTCATTTCCATGTTGGATTCTCTGATAGAAAGGTATAATATTCTTCCGTCCATGCTTATTCTTGAGATACCTGAGCCTGCTGACCCCGATCAGTACAGTATGCTTTCAAAGGTAATGAAGCAATTAAAGGAAAAGGGCTTTGTTTTTTCATTGGATGGTTTCGGAACCGGTTATACCAATATGCAGGCATTTTCTGATCTGGGCTTTGATATTGTCAACATGAATGCCGCTATGTTAGGCAAAAAGGAGCCTAATGAGGTTGGCATATCTATAATGAAACACAGTATTCGTATGATCCGTGATATGAAAATGAAGATACTTATCAAGGATGTTACTACGAAAGAGCAGATCGACTGGATAGAACAGACTGATGTTGAGTATATGCAGGGCGAATATTATTCAAAGGTCATAACAAGTAATGAGCTTATCTCTATTTTGAGGGTTACGGAAATTGCAAGACAGGATGAGCAGAGAGCGCGTGCCGGAAGTGAAGCTAAGAGTAATTTCCTTGCAAACATGTCGCATGAGATAAGAACACCTATCAATGCGATCCTCGGTATGAATGAAATGATACTTCGTGAGAGCAGGAATGAAGCTGTTCTTAACTATGCAAAGGATATAGCAAATGCGAGCAGAAGTCTTCTGTCGCTTATTAATGATGTCCTTGATTTCTCGAAGATTGAAGCAGGTAATATGGAGATCGTTCCGGTAGAGTACGCATTAAGTACGCTGTTAAATGATCTTATCAATATGGTTATTATAAAAGCGGAACAAAAGGGTATTGATTTCGTGGTTGACGTGGAAGAGGATCTGCCGGAGCTTCTTTATGGTGATGAGATGCGTATACGGCAGATCGTTCTCAACCTTCTTAATAATGCCGTCAAATATACTGATGAGGGCAGGGTATCGTTTACTGTAAGAGGAGTATTCTCATCAGACCACAGTGTAAGACTTGTGTTTGATATAACTGATACCGGACGGGGAATTAAGAAGGAGGATCAGGATGAGCTCTTTAAGATATTCAGAAGACTGGATATGCAGAATAACCGTACGATAGAGGGAACGGGATTAGGACTTGCTATTGCCCATAATCTTATAAGTATGATGGATGGTAATCTTCAGATGACAAGTGAATACGGAAAGGGCTCCTCATTTGTAGCAGTTATTCCTCAGCAGGCAGTCGACCTTAAACCGATAGGCGATTTCAGAATGCGTCATAACGAAGGCGAAGGACGTTCAAGATACCATGAGAAATTCATTGCTCCGACTGCACATATTCTGATAGTAGACGATACGCCTATGAATCTTACTGTTATCAAGAGTCTTCTCAAAAAGACAAGAATACATATTGACACGGCGTTAAGCGGAAAGGAATGCTTAGAGCTTTGTGCCGTTACTCCGTATGATATTATCTTTCTGGATTACAGAATGCCGGAAATGGATGGTGTTACTACTCTTAAGATAATGAGAGAGATGAGTGAACATCCGAATGAAAATACACCTATAATTCTGCTTACCGCTAATGCGCTTGCCGGTGCAAGAGAGCAGTTCTTAAGGGCAGGCTTTGACGATTATATGACGAAGCCTATCGATGGCGGTAAGTTAGAGGAAATGCTCGTCCGTTATCTGCCGGAGGAAAAGGTTATACTCCAGGATAATATAGATTTTGAAGAACAGAGTACAGACTATGAAATTATAGAAAAGCTTGAGGAATATGCCGGACTTGATACCGATCAGGGCCTTTCTAACTGCGGTTCCGTGGAGGGCTACATGGAGGTTATCGGTATATATCTTGAGTCGCTTGCAAACAAAGCGGCGGAGATTGAAAAATATTATCAGGAAGAGGATTATGAGAATTATACGATACAGGTTCATTCCTTAAAAAGCACATCTAAGGTTATCGGCGCTATGGATATTTCAGAAAGGGCATGGGAGTTAGAGTGTGCCGGAGATGAAAATAAGATTGATGTTATAAAGGCTAAGACTATGGATCTGCTTGCTGATTACAGGACGCTTGGCGAAAGATTGTCTGAATTGATGCCAAAAGAAGAAGCGCAGGATGAAGAGGAGCTTAATGATATAGATGATGCAATGTTAAATGATGCCTATAAGACATTGCTTGAATTTGCTATGGCGATGGATTATGAGGACTCTGTGTTTGTATTAGATGAGCTTAGAAATTATAGGGTTTCTAAGGAAGAAAAAGAGAGAATTACTGCTATTCATGATGCGGTCGAAAGACTAGACTGGGATGCAGTTAAGGATAAGATCAACGAGAGAGGGGGCATGTAGGATGGATCTGATCTCATTTATATATCAGTCTGCCTTTGATTTTGGTGCTATTTTTGTTGCTGTGTCCTGCATAGCCTATACAAGAATTCACAGAAATATGGTAAAACCACAGACCAGGGTATATCTGTCTATGCTTTATATCCTTATAGTTACGTCAGTATGCGATATGCTGTCATCATATATGGCACCGCTTAGCATACATTCGCATGGCGCAAGGATTATAATGTTTGCTTCGGATTATATATATTTTATCATGCATAACATGATGTCATTTTTTATGTGCTACTATACATTTTTTGCAACACAGACCTTTACCAAAATGAGGAGGAAGGTGCAGTACGCATTTACTATTCCCTTTGCAATATCTGAATTTTTGGTAATTACTAATCCTATTCTGCATTTGTCGTGGTATTATGATGATATGTTCCGTTTTCAGAGAGGAACGGGAGAATATTCCATATACATAAGCGGACTGATCTATTATTTGATCGGATTCTATTACCTGTTTTTCAGATGGTATGCCATAACGCGTAAGAGAAGGATCATGATCACGATCGCCTTTGCCATTACGGCGATAGGGGCTATAGTCCAGTTCTTTATTCCTAAGTTTGATATTGAATTGTTCTTTGAAACTATTACCCTGATGGGTATTATGCTGTCGGTAGAATATGATGATGACAGAGTGGATATGGTTACAAAAACCTATAACAGGGATGCGTTTATTCAGGATCTTACATATTTCTACGATACAAATACTCATTTTTATGCAGTACTATTGAAGATTACTAATTTTGAAACTTACCAGAAAATGCCGGATGCTTATGATGCAGATGAGCTGGTTTCTAATATTGCGGATGGATTAAGACAGATTTTTCCGCTTTTTACAATATACAGGGTTACACCTTCAAGCTTTGTGATAGCGGTACTTAACAAGGATGAAGAGTATGCGGATGAGCTTTCTTTAAGAGTTAAAGAGATGCTTGATTCCGGACTTAATTTTGAGAAAAAAGATGATCGTATAAAGGGTGCGGTCATGTTAGCAGAGGCTCCGGAGGAGATCGTGTCTGTGAGGGATATGCTTCTTATGTGTGAAATGGAATTTAAGAAGATACACCAGGACAAGGTGATGAAAAGAGGAGATCTTAAGGAGTTTTTTGACAGGGCAGGGATCGAGAGAGCAATCCGTGAAGGAATAAATGAACATAACTTTGAAGTTTTTTACCAATTGGTGTATACTACTAAAGGGCATAAGATCCATTCTGCGGAAGCGCTTGTAAGATTGAAGGATCCAAAGCTTTCGGAACTGCTTCCTAAAGCCTTTATTCCTGCGGCTGAGAGGAACGGCATGATCGACGTTATCGGAGAGTTTGTTTTGCATGAGGTGTGCAGGTTTATCAAAAGTGGCGTACCTGACAGGCTTGGAATGAAGTATATCAATATCAATCTGTCTGTGCTGCAATGTATGCAGCCGCATTTTGTCGAGCGGATCAAGAAGATCGTCAATGATGAGGGTGTTGAGCCTTCAAGGATCAATCTGGAGATAACGGAATCTATTGCCGCTGTGGATTATGAATATCTGGCATCCGTTATGCGAGAGTGTAAGGAGCTGGGCTTCCTGTTCTCGATGGAGGGCTATGGATCGGGATATTCTAATATGAATGCTGTGTTCTCTTTGGATTTTGATGAGATCAAGCTGGACAAAACCATGCTATGGGAATCGGAAAAGAGTGAATACGGAAGGATCATTCTGGAGAACAGTATCAGAATGATACACGATATGAAGCGACCGGTGGTTGCTGTCGGAGTTGAGAGCAGAGAACATATAGAAAAGCTTGAAAAATTAGACGTTGAGTATCTTCAGGGCTTCTATTTCTCGAGACCTGAGTCGGTTAACGTTATTGAGAACATGAAACAGAATGGTTGATATAAAGGAGATAATTGTATGGAAAACAGAGTTCTTGTGATAACCGAAAAAGACACATTTATTGCCATGACAATTCAAAAGAATCTAAAGAATGCGGGGTTTGAAGTGGAGTCATGCGTGCCGAACCTTCAGAAAATAAGTGAATACCGTGATAAGGTTAACATCTATATTTTCTACATGGATGAGGGTTCAGTAGTCGACATGGATACGATAGTATATCTTAAGGATATGAGTGTAGAAGAAGATATTATGGTCATTCTTATCGGTTCCCAGGATGAATTCCGTGAAGCAACTAAGATCCTTCCTCAGGAGAACCTTGCGGCGTCGTTTTTGAGACCGCTTGATATGAGGGAGTTTGTTGACAAATTAAAGGAGCTTACCGATAAGCAGGAGATAGAGAACAGAAAGAAGAGAGTGCTCATAGTTGATGATGACGTAACATTTCTTAAAATGGCATATTCATGGCTTAAGGATAAATACAGGGTATCCATTGTTAATTCGGGTGTGCAGGCAATAACCTGGCTTGCCAAGAATAAAACAGATGTTGTTTTGTTAGATTATGAGATGCCTGTGGTGGACGGACCGGCGTTGCTCGAGATGTTAAAAAGTGAAACTGATACTGACAGCATACCTGTGTTCTTCCTGACCGGAAAGAGTGATCTTAACAGTATCAAGAAGGTTATTGATCTGAAACCGCAGGGCTATCTGTTAAAGGCCAGTGGCAAGCATTC
>OMSZ01000178.1 GCA_900313855.1 uncultured Eubacteriales bacterium | reverse complement strand
ATACAATCCCGAAATTGAATTCTATTCCATCATCAAGGCAGGCGATGTGGACCTTAATCCAAGCTAACTTTCCCGCCTATTCAAAAAGGAAGTCGGCACTTCAATAAGCGAATATATCAGACGACAGAAATTGGAGACCGCCAAAAACATGCTTGTATATTCCGAATACCGCCCTGCCGGCTTGGTGTGTTTTTTTGCAAATATAATGCAATACTACTCTTATAAATTTCGGGCAAAATTTTTGTAACAAAACTTCTTTTCTTGTGTCATGTTAATAGAAGGCCTTTTTACAACAGACGGAATTGAGGTGGGATGATGAAGCGTCACGAAAGCGAATTGGATGTGATATACAGAAAATATTATAAAGATGTTTTCTACTACTGCACTGCCATAACCGGAAACATGGATCTGGCAGAGGAGATTACGCAGAATACTTTCTACAAAGCAGTTATTTCCATACACAAATTCCGTGGGGATTGTGACATACGCGCATGGCTTTGTCGTATCGCCAAAAATGACTATCTCAATCATCTCAGAAAGGAGAAACATTTTGACTCCGGTCAAAATTACGAAGAGCTACTTAATTCTATACCGGATGAAAAACCACCGGCTGACAGCCGTATCGAGGATACCGAAACAGCCGAAGAGATAAGGAAACATTTGGACGCAATGGAGGAACATTTATCTTCATGTGATACATGCAAAAAACAGCTTGAGAAAATGAAGACTGATGTCACTGCTCTGCCTAAGGATAGGGACGTCAAGCCCTTCAAAAAGATCAGAAGAAAACTCATAACAAGCCTCATACTCATCGTTGTGTTGGCAGCCGCTTTGGTAGCGGGATGGGTATTCGTCTGGACCACATATATACCTGTGAAATATGTGGGCAATCAGTTTATCGCGGATATGGATGTGGTATTTATGGATGACGGTGTATATCTTCGAAGAGAAAACCTATGCTCAAGAGGAGATATAATGATGTATTATGGTGATGAAGATATAGATAATGGTGTCATCCGCTTATACATAGCGGAAAGTGTTCCGGATCATTTTCGCCTGGGATGGTATGAAAATACATGCTATACAAAGATAAGCAATGATTATATAAACCCTGAAAATGTAAAGCAGGTTATATACACTGACAAAGACTGGAATCCGTTATATACTCTGTGGGAGAAGGAGTAAATGTCAGACAACTTGTTATAAACATCAGCACTTATTACTAATGCACAGCAAAAAGCCTGTCAATACAAAAAGGATGGTGCCGATATGGGATTCGGAATGAAGGAATATTCTGTCGATAATACAACTGAACACCCATTGAGAAACAGCCTGCTAATAATATCGGGAATTGCTTTATTATTGGCTGCACTCGTTATCTTTGTCAAAGAATTCGTACTAGTGGATGGCAGCAGACGGTATGAGTATGCGAAGCATAACTGAAAGCAGATTGATATGTCGGACGATCATCTGGATCTGATTTCAAAAGATGGGACTGTATATAATTACAAGGTTTCTGACGATTGGGTATACGATATGGAGAGTTCCGGCAGACAGGATGATTTCATAGTCGATACTTCCGGCGACTTCACCTTGTATTATAATATCACATGGCATAAGGATACCTTATCATATTCATTGCTTACAGGATACATTGTTACGACAGAGACTGGCAGCGTGGTTTACGCATGGTACGGTCTTGACCCTTCAACAGAGAAAAAGATACATCTTAATGAGGGAAACTACATATTAAAGAGATGTTATATCGCAAACGAAAACGATCTTAAGAAATTCTGCAGTTATTGCAATCTTCCCTACGAGGAAGGGAAATATCAATTTCCAACAGATGCAGAATGGAAAGCAACAGATAACTGTGGAATTAAGAAAGAGTAAGGAGACAGGGGACGGTTCTCTGTCTCCTCAAAAAAGCACATACAATATCATCGGATGCAATTGGGGTTTATTCAATTATCTTTAATATAGCACATATATACTTTTTTATCCACAACAAATGTTATATAAAAATTCCCCGATACTCATAATCGAATATCGGAGAATTCTGAAGGAATATCTTATGATTTCCTTAATTGTATGTCGTTATAATCTCAGCAGTGTTTATGTCAATTATATTGCCCTATTACCAAAACATTACTTGACCGTAACTCTTACAGTCTTTGCATATCCGTTCCTAGCATATACATAGACTGTTGTTGTTCCGGCACTAACACCCTTTACATTACCGTTCTTATCAACAATTGCAATTGATTCATCAGTGCTTGCATATCTTAACTCTGCCGCATGTGCATCACTCAGCTGTTTCTTTTTCTTGTTTACAAGTACAGTCTTTGCCTTGATCTTAGATGTCTTACCAACTGCAACGCTTATAGTCTTTGTCTTAAGGGTTATTGACTTGACGTTGGTGTACTTCGTGTTCTTACTTCCAACGATATGTCCTGTTATGGTCTTGGCAAGCTGTGTTTTCTTGCTTCCATCCTTCTTTACTGCCACAACATATACTTTGAAATTCTTCTTAAGGTTGATCTTCTTGCCACCGATCTTGGTCACTACAGTTGAGGTTTTTGTCGTGGTGCGCTTTGCGGGTGTCTTAGAGAAGTTCTTACCGCAATATGCCACATATACCTCGTAGCCTGTTGCACCTTCTACCTTGCCCCATCTGACCGTGATCTTAGAGCCTTTCTGTGTTACCTTAAATGCTTTATTGATTGCAAAATTAACAGCATCTGCCTTCTTAACACCTACTATAACCTCCACAGCGTCGCTCGGATTCTTGTCATCAGTTCCTTTGATTCTGACAAGTACCTTGCCTGCTGCCAGTTTTTCTATCTTAGTAGCACCCTTGGCAACTGAAGTCCATGTCTTTCCACCGTCTGTAGAATACTCATACTCTTCTTCAGGATCAAGTCCGCTTATCACACCATCGTTCTTATCCGCTCCGCTTGTCTTGGTAACGGTCAGTTTATTCACATCCGGTGCCGTACCGTCTCCCTTCGTTCCAACAGTTACCTTCGCTGCTTCACCCGGGTTCGTATCCTCATCTCCCTGTTTGCGGATCAATACTTCTCCCGCAGGAAGATTCTCTATTGTGGTCTTTCCCGGCTCTACCGGTGTCCATGTCTTGCCGCCATCCGTTGAATACTCATACTTTTCGTCAGGATTAAGGCCGCTTATCACACCATCGTTCTTATCCGCTCCGCTTGTCT
>OMSZ01000126.1 GCA_900313855.1 uncultured Eubacteriales bacterium | reverse complement strand
CTTCATTTTGACAAATACGCCAATCCCAATGTCAGAGAGTACTACAATAATACAGTTAGAAATATTGCGGAGGGACTTAAGGTCAATCTGCACAGGGTTGATAATATTGAGAATCTTAAGAAGCTTGTCAAACAGATCGAGCTTACTCATCTTTTCGTTGGAGAGGACGAATATGAAAAGGATGTTGATTTCATGACCGAGCTTTCTAAGACTGTCCGCATTGAGGTGGTTGCGGGTGAGAATTTCAAGCTCCCGTTAGGTTCAAGGGTAAGGATTATAAGAAAACCGTTCTACTGCTTCCCTATCGCTTCCGCTATCAATAGTATAAATGACGAGGAGACAGAGGAAGGCAAGATG
Organism: uncultured Eubacteriales bacterium; assembly: GCA_900313855.1. GTDB lineage: Bacteria > Bacillota > Clostridia > Lachnospirales > Lachnospiraceae > CAG-590. The sequence continues at coordinate 5,399 of OMSZ01000126.1, read as the reverse complement.
TTCTGTCGAAACGTTCGTGTTCTTGTTGTGGACGATGAGCCGATGAATCTTACTGTTGCAATGGGTATATTCGGAAGTTATGGAATGATAGTCGCAACAGCGGATTCGGGAATTGAGGCTATAAGCAGATGTAAGAAGAACAGCTACGACCTTGTATTCATGGATCACATGATGCCGGGAATGGACGGCGTTGAGGCGATGAAGAGGATCCGTACCGAAGCTTCAAGAAAACACGAGGAATTCCCGATAGTTGCCCTTACAGCTAATGCGGTAAGCTCGGCTAAGGAGATGTTCATCAGGGAAGGCTTTGACGGATTTGTCAGCAAGCCTATAGAGCAGGAGGAGTTAGAGCGCGTGCTTAAGCGTGTTCTTCCGGTATCGGCTATCACATATGAAAAGACTGTGGAAAAGGATGTATCTGAAGGTGGCGCCAATAAGGCTTTAGATGCACTCAAAGAGCTAGGCATAGATACCGAAAACGGGCTTCGGTATTGTCAGAATGACAGAGGCTTCTACAAATCCCTTGTTATTCAGTTCGCTACGGAATCGATGACTAAGAAGGTTGATATGGAGAGATATTTCGAGAGCGGTGAGCTTGGCAATTATGCAATACTTGTCCATGCGCTTAAAAGTACCGCAAAGATGATAGGCGCAATGGAGCTTTCGGAAAAAGCACGACTCTTAGAGGATGCGGCCAAGACCGGTGACAGTGCGTATATAGAAAAGAATCATGAAGATATGTTTATGCGGTATGAGAATATAACTAACGGGATCAAGATGACTTTCGGCGTTGAGGATGTTGTGATGAACAGTTCGTCGGAAGAAGATGATGTTATTGAATTTAATCCGGATGACATTCATGATTTTAAGGAAATGGATTTCGATTCCGAAATTCTTGAATTCCTGCCGGAAGAATAGAGGAGGAGCTTACTCATGCTTTTCAAGAAATTGAGAAAAATGTTATTTGAATCAGATCTAAGCTTTGAAAACAGGCTTTTTGTACTTCTTTCCTGTGTGGCTCTTCTTGCAATGGTGATCATATTCATTGTTGGAGCCTTGATAGGCGAGACCTTTACGGATCTTTTGATGCTCGGCGGTGCTATCGTTATTGCAGCGCTGCTTAGTGTTATTGCCATACGCAAGAAGATGATCGGAATTATGGCGACAGTCTTTTCAATTATAATAGTGTTCTTTCTGCTTCCGGTTACATTCTTTACCGGCGGAGGTATATACGGCGGAGGACCGCTGTGGTTCATACTTGCGATTCTTTTCACCAGTCTGACACTAAAGGGCTGGGTGAAAAAATTCTTCTTCTTTGCGCAGGTTGTTATGACACTGTTGTGCTATGGTTATGCTTATCATTATCCGCAGTATGTTACGGAACACAACAACACGGTGGCGTATATGGATTCATTTATTTCCCTGCTCCTTATAATGTGCGCAGTCAACATCATGATAACCTTTGTTATCAAAATGTATAATCATGAGAATAAAGAGGCGGAGGAACGCCGTCGTGAGATAGAGGATATCACTTCGGCAAAGAGCCATTTCTTCTCAAGCATGAGTCATGAGATCAGAACGCCGATCAACACCATTATAGGTTTGAATGAAATGATACTTCGTGAGGATGTATCAAAGGAGGTGGCGGAAAATGCTGCCAATATCCAGTCTGCAAGTAAGATGCTTCTTCATCTTACCAATGATATTCTTGATATGTCCAAGCTTGAGTCGGGGCAGATGACGCTAAGCTCTGAGCCATATAATATAGGAGATATGCTTTCGGATGTTGTCGGTATGCTGTGGATCCGTGCCAAGGAAAAAGGACTGGAGTTCCATGTGGATCTTGCTCCTGATATGCCGGCAGGATATCTTGGTGATGAAGTCAGGATCAAGCAGATACTTATTAATGTTATCAATAATTCTATCAAATATACCAAGACGGGTTCGGTCAATCTCTCGATCCAGTGTGAGAGAAAAGAGGATGGGATGGCCAATGTTATCTACACGGTGACGGATACCGGAATAGGAATAAAGAAGGAGAATATCCCGTATCTTTTTACTGCTTTTAAGCGTGTGGATGAGGAGAGAAACAAATATATAGAGGGTACCGGATTGGGACTTTCCATTGTTAAGCAGTTTGTTGACATGATGGGTGGTAAGATCACGGTCAACAGTGTTTATTCCAAGGGCTCAACATTTATTATCGAGATACCAGGAAAGATTACGGATGAGAATGCGGTTGGAGAATTCGGCATAGAAAACCGCGCGGCACTTCACGAAAAGAAGGTTTACCACAACAGCTTTGAGGCACCTGAGGCAAGGATCCTTGTTGTGGATGATAATGTGTCGAACCTTATGGTTGTGACTAAGCTTTTGCGGGAAACCAAGGTTAATATTGATACGGTCGAGAGTGGTGCGGTTGCTCTTGAAAAGACCTTGGAAAAGGAATACCATGTTATTTTCATGGATCATATGATGCCGGAAATGGATGGAATAGAATGTACGCAGAAGATCAGAACCCAGGCGGGTGGCAGAAGTAAGAATGCCAAAATGGTTATCCTTACTGCTAATGCCGATGCTGATAACAAGGCGCTTTATGTGCGTGAGGGCTTTGACGGATATCTTGTTAAGCCTGTAAGCGGCGAGGCTCTAGAGCAGGAGTTATACAGACAGCTGCAGCGTGATCTGGTCATAGTTACCAATGATGATTCGACCATTCTCGAAGAAAGTATGGCGTGGATGAACAAACACAAGAAGAAGGTCGGCGTTGTGATATCTACTGAGAGTGTGGCGGATATACCAAAGGAGCTTGTCAAAAAGCATAACATTGGTCTTATTCCACACAGAGTTGAGACGGAGGATGGAATATTCGCAGATGGATTGGAGATAGATTCTAAGGGGCTGCTTGCATATATGAAGGAGGGTAATGCCGCATGGACAAAGGCTCCGACTGTTAGTGAACACGAGGCATTCTTTGCCAATCAGCTGGCAAATGCCAATAATGTTATCCATCTTTCAATCTCCGGAAAGCTTAACAATAGCGGATGCGCGATAGCAACGGAGGCGGCCGGAATATTTGATAATGTTACTGTTTATGATACCACACAGCTCTCAAGCGGACAGGGTCTGATGGTTCTTGCAGCGTGCCGTATGGCAGAAGCCGGGAAGAGCGTTGATGAGATTATCGAAAGACTTGAGGTGCTAAAGGATAAGGTTAGGACAACATTTATTGTTGAAAGCCTGGATTATCTGGCAAGAGCCGGACAGTTAAATGATCATATTGCGGATATCATGAGGGCATTTTCTGTTCATCCGATGCTTAAGGTTAAGAATGGTGATATGAAGGTTGGCGGTTTCTTCTTCGGAAGAAAAGAGCGTGCCTGGAAAAAGTATATAGACAGGGTGATCGGAAGAATGGATAAGGTCGATCGCAGAGTGCTGTTTGTAACTTATGTGGGTATTAACCAGAGGGAGCTTGATCTTATCAAGGAAATGATAGGAGACAGGGTTGAGTTTGATCATATATTCTTCCAGAAGGCATCGCCTGCCATCGCGGTAAACTGTGGACCGGGAACCTTCGGATTCATGTACTTTGATGAATAAGAATAATATACTGCTACAAAAAATAAGATTAGTGTTTTGGAACACTAATCTTATTTTTTGATTGTGAATATGAATCTATAGCTTTATATTATACTTCCATTTGTGTGAGCGATTTGGTTCTGATCTCCTCACAGATCTTATTAATAAATGTGCTAAGCTCCATAGCTCCGAGATCACCGTCTTCTCCACGCTTTCTGACAGAAACGGTCTTGTTCTCCTGCTCGTTCGCGCCTACAACCAACATATAAGGAAGCTTCTGCAATCTTGCCTCACGGATCTTGTATCCGATCTTCTCTGCACGGTCATCCATAGTAGCAAGGATACCGTTCTTCTTAAGCTCTGCAAGTATCTCATTACCATACTCATGGAACTTCTCTGATATAGGAAGGATACGAACCTGCTCAGGGGCAAGCCATGTAGGGAATGCGCCGGCATATTTTTCAATAAGCCATGCGAGAGTTCTCTCATAGCATCCCATTGATGTTCTGTGGATGATGTATGGATATTTCTTCTCGCCGTCCTTATCAACATAGGTCATGTCATAACGCTTTGATAAGAACATATCAAGCTGGATAGTTATCATTGTATCCTCTTTGCCATATACGTTCTTAGCCTGGATGTCAAGCTTAGGTCCGTAAAATGCTGCCTCTCCGTCAGCCTCAACATAGTCAAGACCGATCTCATCTAAGATCTCTCTCATGTAGTTCTGAACCTTGTTCCAATCATCAGCAGTACCAAGATATTTGTCTGAATCGTTAGGATCCCATTTTGACATACGGTAGGTTACATCCTCTTCAACGCCTAAGGTTGTAAGACAGTATTTTGCAAGAGCAACACAGTTCTTGAACTCATCCTTGATCTGCTCGGGAGTACATACAAGATGTCCCTCTGAGATTGTGAACTGTCTTACACGTGTAAGTCCGTGCATTTCACCGGAATCCTCGTTACGGAAAAGTGTAGAGGTTTCGCCCATACGGTATGGGAGATCTCTGTAGCTCTTAGGCTTTGCCTTATATACGAAATACTGGAACGGGCAGGTCATAGGGCGAAGCGCCATAACCTCCTTGCCGTCAGCGTTAAGATGAACATTCTCCTGTGCGTGCTTTAAGCAGGTCTCAGGATCAGCGTAAGCCGAAGGATCATCTGTATCATTGTCGTCATCATTTAATACGAACATTCCATCCTTGTAGTGGAACCAGTGATCTGAAAGCTTGTAAAGATTGCTCTTTGCCATAAGCGGAGTACGTGTTCTTACATAGCCCCACTCATTATCCTCAAGATCCTCGATCCAGCGCTGCAGGGTCTGGATGATCTTTGTTCCCTTAGGCATGAAGAGCGGAAGTCCCTGTCCGATAACATCAACGGTTGTGAAAAGCTCAAGCTCGCGTCCGAGTCTGTTGTGGTCACGCTCTCTAATCGTCTCTAAGAATGCAAGACGTTCTTCAAGATCTTCCTTCTTGGTATAGGCGGTTCCGTAGATACGTGTGAGCATTTTCTTGTTTGAATCACCTCTCCAGTATGCGCCTGATGATGATGTAAGCTTGAAGAACTTAACAGGCTTGGTGCTCATAAGATGTGGTCCTGCGCAAAGATCTGTGAACTCACCCTGCTCGTAGAAGGAAAGCTCAGCATCCTCCGGCAGATCCTCGATAAGCTCAACCTTGTAAGGCTCATTTCTATCCTGCATGAACTTGATAGCCTCAGCCCTGCCAAGTGTGAATCTTTTAATAGGAAGATTCTCTTTGACAACCTTCTTCATCTCAGCCTCGATCTTGTCAAGATCTTCACGTGAGAGT
>OMSZ01000128.1 GCA_900313855.1 uncultured Eubacteriales bacterium | reverse complement strand
TTTCGGAAAATGCAGGGAGGTGAGCTGATGACAACCGGAATTACAGCAAGAGACAAGAAGCTTCTATATATGCTTGGATTAATTGTAATAGCTGCTTTGTTTTTCATAATCGGTATCAGACCGCTTAATCGTAAGATTTCAGCAATAGAGGAGAAGGTTGATGATGCTCAGGTGCTTCATGATTCGATCAAGATGAAGCTATATCAGCTTGGGATGATTGAGGAATTCAAAGAAAGTGCCGAGAAGATGACAAAAGAATTATCTTCAAGATATTATGAGAGACAGGTTGCGGCGGATGTTGATAAATTAATTACCAACAAAGCGCTAGGATATGGTCTTAAGGTTAATAATCTTAGTATTCAATCTTCTAAAGAGCCGGTAGCGCTGCTTGCATATGCTAATTCAGAGGCATGGTCTTTAAAGGAAAGAGCAATGGAGACTGCGGCAAATGCTGAAGCCGAAGAGGAGGATAGTAGTACAGAAAAGAAATCAGATAAAGAAGATAAGAAATCGGATAAAAAAGATAAAGATTCTTCAGAGGATGACAGCAAGAAGGCCTCCGAAGGAATGGTTGATATAGAGACTATAGCATCTATTAATAATGAAGAAGGCATATATAATGTTGAAGATACTACAGGTGCTGATGTATATGCCACTACTCTGATGTTAGATGTATATGGTCCGCATGATAAGGCTCAGGCAATGCTTGATGAGATAATTGCCAACAAATCTTTCAGAGTATTATCTTATCAATGGTCGGAGAGTACGGAGTTCCCATATGAATATGTGGATGGAGAGCTTGTTCAGGTCGTGCAGGAAAATAGTGATCGTCTTATAATCAATTTCGATATGTATATGTATGATGGTTCTGCGTTTAAGGCTCTGACAGAGGGTATTGTTAATGATGAAACTACTGACGTGGATTCAACAGATACTTCAACAGATATGTCTGAATAATTGGAAGCATGAAGATAGTATTGATAATAATTTAACCTTTTAGGGGTTAATGCATTAATGGGTTTCATAAATGAATGAGAGTAGAGGGTGAAATAATTTTATGAAATTAAGAATTGGGGATTTTGATAAAAAAACAAGTACTCCGGAATCGCAGACCACTGCACCGGCAGCGGCTTCTGCATCATCGGCACCACAGGGGATGACTATGGCAGCGGCTCCTGTTTCTGCACCTGCGCCTACACCTACAGCAGCGCCTGCAGGAGGAGTTAATACAACCGCTATACGTAAGCTTCGTCTTGGAGATACTCTTATAGAAATGGGGTACATTACCGATGGACAGTTAGGCGAGGCACTTGCTTATCAGAAGGAACACAAGGGTGAACGTATCGGTGCAATCCTTATTACCTTAGGCTTTGTTACTGAGAAGCAGATGCTTGGTGCATTGGCAGAGAAGCTTAATATTCAGATGATAGATATATCCAATATGAAGGTGGATATAGAAGCAGTTGATCTTATACCGGAACAGCTTGCAACTAATTACGTTATGCTTCCTGTTGGACTTGAGAATGACAGACTGCAATTAGTTGTCAATGATCCTCTTGATCTCTATGGTATTGAGGATATAAGGCAGACAACGGGTAAAGCTATCGAACTATTAATTTCAGAGAAAGAACCTCTTATCAATGCAATCAATTACTACTATGCTGAGATTTCAGCAAAGCAGGCAGTTACGGCAGCTAATAAGGAAAGTGAAGACAGTGGTGTTGATGAGATGCTTATTGATACCTCGGATGCTACGGATGATACACCAATCATCAATCTTGTCAACAGTTTGCTTGATAAAGCTTATGCTGATAATGTTTCGGATATTCATATCGAACCGTTTGAGAAAAATACAATGGTTCGTATGCGTATAGATGGAGCTATGGTTGAATATGTTACATTACAGAAGAGTATTCATGCCTCACTTATCGCACGTATTAAGATAATGGGAGAGTTGGATATTGCCGAACGTCGTGTACCGCAGGACGGACATTTCAGGGTGCGTATAAGAAATCAGATCGTTAATGTCCGTGTATCGTTGATTCCTACGACATTTGGAGAAAAGGCAGTTCTTAGAATGCTTGCCAATAATTCGGCTATTGATCATCCCGGAACCTTCGGTATGAATGAGGAGAACTATAAGAAGGTCCAGAAGATGTTAGGCTCGCTTAATGGAATCATTTACTTAACCGGACCTACAGGTTCAGGTAAATCTACTACCCTTTATATGATGTTGGCGGAATTGTCTAATCGGCCGGTTAATATATCAACGATTGAAGATCCGGTTGAGAAGAATCTTCCAAAGCTTAATCAGATGCAGGTTCATCCGATTGCGGGACTCACATTTGAGGTTGGTCTTAGGGCATGGCTTCGTCAGGATCCGGATATTATAATGGTTGGTGAGACCCGTGATGCTGAGACGGCTAATATTTCAGTAAGAGCTGCTATTACAGGACATCTGGTTCTTTCAACACTTCATACCAATGATGCGGCATCTTCGGTAATCCGTCTTGTTGATATGGGAATCGAGCCTTATATGGTTTCTTCAGCATTAGACGGAATAATAGCGCAGAGACTTGTAAGAAAAGTATGTACCTACTGTTGTACAGAGGCACCTTTGTCATCTGATGACAGACAGTTTATTGGCAGGGATATTCCAATGGTCAAGGTTGCGCATGGCTGCAATCACTGTAATAATTCAGGTTATAGCGGACGTATCTCTATTCATGAGATATTGGTAATTGATAAACCGCTCAGGAAGATGATATCTGCCGGCGCGACCACTGAGGAGATCAAAGAGTATGCTATTGAGAATCAGGGAATGCAGACACTTCGTGAAAGTTGTATAGATCTTATGGAGCAGGGCGTGACAACGGTTGAGGAGTTCAGGAGAGTAGCTTCGTTTGATTGATAGCTGTTAAATGAATCATTTAATAATCCGATATATATCATAGATGAAGAAGATGCCCTCTTATCTTAGTAAAGCATTGGTGGGCTTGTCACGGAATAGAGGATTATAGGAGGTAAGTTTTATGGAATACAAAAGACCTTCAAAAATGAATAATAGAGGTTTTACCCTTGTTGAACTTATCGTTGTTCTTGTAATTCTAGCAATTCTTGCAGCTTTATTAGTGCCTGCGTTGCTTGGATATATTGATAAAGCCAAGAATGCGCAAATACTGCTTAATGCCAAGAATCTTATGAATGCAACTCAGGCTGAATTATCTTTATTATATGCTCAAAATGGTAGTTCTCTTAAAAAAGATGAGAGTATTATTCCAGGTACTAGTAAACCTACTGGTAAAGGTGATTGTGATGCAACCAATACAGATTTTGCCAAAAAAGTTCTTGAAACAGCAGATCTTACAGGTGATGATGCACCATACTGTTTTATGATAGCGGTTGGACGTAATTGTAATATAACTAATAATAAGATTACACTACATGATAAATATACTGTATATTATGCGCTTTATATTGAAAAAGAAGATTCACCTCATATGTATTTTTATGGTGGTGACTGGTCTGAGGAAAATCCGCGCTATAAGAATAAAAAGAACGATATATTTGATCAGAATAATATGGTTGTTAGTGGTCCCTGGAAGGGTAAACATATTCAATATTATTCTATAGCTAACAAATATGATAAGCCAATTACTGATGTTGGGTACTGGCGCTGGCTCAAGAGAGAGGATGAGCCATAATATTATGGAGAGATGATTATATAAAAACGATTATAGTTGATTTCATGGCTTTTATGAAATAATGCTTGCATTAATTATTATAATATGATAGAATACAAAAGCTGTCTGGGCAATTGAAGCCTGACAGATATATAAGTAATAACAGGCGGGTTGGAATCTGCCAATATAATTAGAGAGGTGTAATATTATGAAGGAAGGAATTCATCCGAATTATTATCAGGCAAAAGTGGTTTGTAACTGCGGTAATGAGTTTGTAACAGGTTCGACCAAGGAAGAGATTCACGTTGAGATTTGCTCAAAGTGCCATTCTTTCTACACAGGTCAGCAGAAGTCAGCTCAGGCACGTGGACGTATTGATAAGTTCAATCGTAAGTACGGCGTTAATCAGGCAAACTAGTAACGATCAGGGGTTGGGATTGAATGTAATCCCGACCCTGTTTTTTCTTTATAGAAAACTTCTTTTTACGTAAAGCAAAATGCTCCGTGGATTGTACACATGCGGAAAGGAAGTAAAATGATTCGTATACACATGACTATAAGAAAGAGGTGCCATAATTAATGGAACAACATATACCTAAGGGTACTCTTGGCGGACAGGCTGTCCTTGAGGGTATCATGATGAAGGGTCCGGGCGGTTATTCAACAGCAGTAAGACTTCCGGATAAAAAGATATGTGTCAAATTTCATAAATACAAATCCTATGGTGAAAGACATCCGATATTCAAGATCCCATTTCTTCGCGGAATAGCTAATTTTGTTGAAGCTCTCACTTTAGGAATGAAAACTCTTACTTATTCTTCTTCATTTTTTGAGGATGACGAGGAGGAGACAAAGGCTGATAAGCTTTTTAAGGATATATTCAAAGACAAAGCGGAGGATGTTATCTTAGGAATAACGGTTGTAATATCAATTGCTTTGGCTTTAGCTTTGTTTATGTTTATTCCGGCAGGGATAGCTGAGTTTCTTGGGAAATGGATCACTAATCATTTTGTGATCTCTCTGATTGAAGGAATTATCCGTCTTGCGATATTCCTGCTTTATGTACTGCTTATAGCACAGATGGATGATATACACAGGCTTTTCATGTATCATGGCGCTGAGCATAAGACAATTAATTGTTATGAGGCAGGTAAGGAATTAAAGCCTGAGAATGTTATTCGTCATTCACGCTATCATAAGCGCTGCGGTACCAGCTTCATTTTCTTTGTTATGATCGTAAGTATTATCGTGTTCATGTTCATTACAGCCGAGGAAATGTGGCTTAGACTATTGTTGAGATTACTATTGATACCTGTAGTTGCAGGTATTTCATATGAATTGATAAGACTTGCCGGAAGACATGACGGTGTTTTCTGGGATATTTTAAGCCGTCCGGGAATGTGGGTGCAGAAGCTTACCACAAGAGAACCGGATGAGGAAATGATCCAGGTTGCGATCGTTGCTGTTGAGGCGGTTCTTTATGGACCGGAATATGCTGATGCAGTTAATGAGGCTCAGGGCATCAAACTGCCTACTGCTGAACTTGATATTGATGATCTTGAAGGATTTTGAACACATTTTGATTGTTTGATTTTTTGATTGTTAGATTGTTAGATTGAATATGGAGATGTTATGTTAACCATAAGTGAGCTGCTTGATTACGGGAAAACTCAATTAGAGGAAAGCGGTAACGAATACGCCAAATACGAGCGCAAGGTACTGCTTGAGCATGTGCTAAATGTTAATTATCTCTATATGATGATGAACGGTGATGAGCAAGTGGCCGATGATAAAGTGTCTGAATATAAGGGACTTATAGAGAGAAGATGCGGGCATTATCCACTGCAGTATCTGCTTGGACATGCTCATTTTATGGATTATACCTTTTATGTTGATGAAAATGTGCTGATTCCGCGTAATGACACAGAGATATTAGTTGAAACTGTCAATGAATTATATGATGATATTATCGTGGGATCTTTAACGAAATCTAATGATAATACATTAAAGCTGTTAGACCTTTGCTGTGGTTCCGGCTGCATAGGTATTTCCTTAAAGCTCTATCATCCTGCTATGGATCTTACCCTAAGTGATATTTCCGATAAAGCATTGAAGGTTGCGAAAAGAAATCTTGATAAGTATGATATCAGGGATGCAAAGCTTAATTGTGG
>OMSZ01000259.1 GCA_900313855.1 uncultured Eubacteriales bacterium | reverse complement strand
GTGGAATGGGCTTCCGTGATTCCAACCAGGATCTCTTAGGATTTGTTCATCAGATTCCGGATCGTGCAAGAGAGAGACTTAGCGACCTTGCATCAACCCAGCTTCCTGACGGCGGATGCTACCATCAGTACCAGCCGCTTACCCAGAAGGGTAATTCCGATATCGGTGGAGACTTCTCTGATGATCCGTTATGGATGATCCTTTCAGTAGCTGCCTACATCAAGGAAACAGGCGATTACTCAATCCTTGACGAGATGGTTCCTTATGATAATGATGAGTCTAAGGCAAAACCTATGCTCGATCACCTTATGGTTTCGTTCTACCATGTATGCAACAATGTTGGTCCTCACGGATTACCTCTTGCAATGCGTGCTGACTGGAATGACTGTATCAACCTTTCATGCTACTCAGAGCAGCCGGGCGAGAGCTTCCAGACATATACATCACCTATGTTTAAGGCAGAGGGTGGATATTCTAAGACAGCCGAGTCTGTAATGGTTGCTACATTATTTACATACACAGGTCCTGCTTTTGTTGATATTCTTAAGTATAAAGGCATGGATGACGAAGCTGCCAAAGCTCAGGCTGAGATTGACAAGATGAAGAAGAACGTTATGGACAGCGCATTTGATGGCGACTGGTTCTTACGTGCTTATGATAACGAAGGACAGAAGATGGGTTCTAAGGAATGTGAAGAAGGTAAGATCTTCATCGAGCCTCAGGGATTCGCTGTTATGTCTGAGATCGGTAAGGATCAGGGAGCTGATATCAAGACTCTTGATTCTATCGACAAATACCTCAATACAAAGCACGGACTTGTTCTTAACAATCCTGCATTTACAAAGTACTATGTTAAGTACGGTGAGATCTCTACATATCCGGGCGGATACAAAGAGAATGCCGGTATCTTCTGCCACAACAATGCATGGATCATCTGTGCAGAAGCTTACGCAGGCCGTGGCGATAAAGCATTTGAGTACTATTCAAAGATCGCTCCTGCATTTAACGAGGAGATTTCAGACCTTCACAGAACTGAGCCTTATGTATACGGTCAGATGATCGCAGGTAAGGACGCAGGACGTTTCGGCGAGGGCAAGAACTCATGGCTTACAGGTACAGCTGCCTGGAACTTCGTAGCTATTTCACAGTACATCTTAGGTGTACAGCCTGATTGGAACGGCTTAAAGATCGATCCTTCAATCCCTAAGGAGTGGGATGGTCTTACAGCAACACGTCAGTTCCGTGGTGCAACATACGACATCAAGGTTTCTAACCCTGATCATGTATGCAAGGGTATCAAGAGCATGACGGTTGACGGCAATGCTGTTGAAGGTAATGTAATCCCTGTATTTGGTGACGGAGCAACTCACAAGGTTGAGGTTGTTATGGGCTGATCGCGGATGATCATTTACCGAAATAATTAAAGCTTATAATTAAAAACAGATGGGATAAGCCCCATCCAAGATATAAGTTTAATACACCGCTACCCAATCGTAGCGGTGTATTAACATATTTAGGTATTTTTGAATACTATACCAAAATGGACTAATATACACAAGAATAATAATCATAATATTCAGTTTCGCAATTACCTAAAAACAACACATTTATCAGGAGGGTGTAACAATGAAAAGTATCAGGAAATTCAATCTATTACTAAGTATGATCATGATCATATGTCTTGCAACAGGCTGTGCCTTCGGTGGATTTGACGCAAGCGGATATGTTAAGGCATGTCTTGACTCTAACGTACACGGAGAATTTGAGGAATATGCCAAGATAACCAATTCAAGTGTAGAAGATGTTGAAAAGCTCTATAACGATTTCTTAGACAATGACCTTGCTTTCCTTGACGCGTACAATGTTGACGATGCTACCAAAGCGAAATTCCGTGAGCTGTTCATCAATCTCTATAAGAACTTAAAGTATGAGGTTGGTACTGCAACAAAGGACGGCGATAATTATACCGTTCCTGTTACCGTACACAAACTTATGGTATTCCGTGATGTTTCTGCCAACATGGAATCCGACATGGAAGAATATGTTAATACGGCTATTAATTCCGGCAAAACTCCATCTACTGACGAGATATACAAATATGTTTTAGACTACATGTATGACGGAATTTCTAATGAGCTTAACGAGCTTGAATATGCAGATCCGGAAACAATTAATGTCACCGTCAAGAAAGATCCTTCACTCAACGCATATAAGATTGATGAGACAGAGCTTCAGAATCTAATCTTAGAAATGGTTGATATGGAGAATGCCAATTAATTAAAGCCAAGTATATTTTTATGTCAGTAATGTAAAGCGTAACATAATTGATCTAACATCAATTTATACCAGTAATAATATAACACAAGTATTTAACAATTTAAGAGCTTCAATAATATAATAAAGACCATCCGTTATTTCGGATGGTCTTTCCTATAATATTGATAATATTGCGGTTGAGGATATCTTTATAATGCAATATTATATATCAGAAATTATATCAAACAAACATGATATTAGACTATTCATTGAATGAAAACTCTGATAATATTACAATTCTTTAATTAAGCCTCTACGCCATGAGCCTTCAAATACTCAATAACGTCTTCTACAGTTGCAATATTCTCTAATTCTTCTGAAGGGATCTCCACATCATACTCTTCCTCAAGAGCCATAACAAGCTCAAAAAGATCTAATGAGTCTGCACCCAAATCCTCCTTAAAATTAGAACTTAATTCAATCTCGCTCTCGTCAACTGAAAGCTGCTCAGCGATGATCTCTTTCATCTTTTCTAACATGACCTATCTCCTTTGATACTTATTATTTGACGCCTCAAGGGCAAATCATTCCGCGGTGTTATGTTATAAATATATTATAACTGTCATCACCATATTACAATATTATACCGCTTATCGCAAAAGAAATACCTGTTTGCATTCTTTCACTATATTATTTGCGGTCTGTCAAGAATGACTATACAACATGATGTATATACTGTCAAGCGCAAACACAAAAAAATAGGCAAAAATGGCAAAAAACCTTCCTCTGTTAAGAGGAAGGTCGCATTTTACGTTATAATTTCTGTATTTAATTTGAATACCAGCTTTGTATAGTATACTTCATCCCAATACGGATGAAGCAGAAGATGCACAAAACTATTTCTGTGATTAGAATTTACGAGTTATTACTCCATGAACTCCATCGGATCCACCGGCGTATCTTTCTTTAATACCTGGAAGAACAAATGTGATCCTTCATCCTCAAAGCTGTCCGTCGGCTTGCCTATTGTTCCTATAGACTCTCCAGCCTTGACATAATCGCCTTCCTTGACATATATAGTGTCAAGCTGTCCATACACCAGACTGTAATCATTGCCTACATAAATGGTAACAAGATTGCCATAGGTATTGTCACTCGTAACCTTCGCCACCTTGCCAAGATAAGCACTTTTAACCGTCGAACCGCTTCCCGCTGCGATAAGCATTCCAGGATTAGTTCTGTACTGATCCAACGTCTTATAATACACTGTAGTTTCCATAGAAAATGGTAATATCACTTCTCCGCTGACAGGCCATGACAGCGTCTTCTTACTTCCAAAATTAAGCTCGCCAACATCTGCTGTAACCGGAAGCTGATCCGTATTTCCTGCCGCATCTGCCGAAGTATTACCGGCAGCATTATCTGTGCCGTTAGCCGCAGTACCGTCAGTGGCATTTCCCGATTCGGCATTTGCACCATTTGCTGCAGTTACATCCGTGTTATTGTCACCTGACTTACCGTCTGTTTTTCCATTACCTTTTGCCTTATCTGAAGCACCTGTCTTTTTGGTCTTTCCATCTGTCGTGCCCTTTTCATACATAGAACGGCCTGATATCTGAACATTCTTTTTCTGAAGATCCTCTGCCGACTTAGAATCGGGAATCTTATTCACGGCATCCTTGTTGCTCTTCATACGATTCTCAGTTGTACCTTTTTTCTTACTATGAATTGATCCTTCATCGGATATTGATGAATAATCAGCTGACTGATTCAGATCGATCTCATTTTCCTCATAGGCACCACCGTCTCTTCCGGTCGTATATACTGCAATAACTGCAATGATAGCAAGAATTCCCACTCCCAAGGCAATATAGAATGCATTATCTTTAATCTTTTGTGAAAGAGTATTATTGTTATTATTCATTTTCATCACCTCTGTGTATAGGTTTGCCACAGAAGCGATAAATTATTCAAATAATAATTATTTTATCTGATAAGTAACACTTAGGGTTGAAATGTTGCCCGCCGCGTCCTTTGCGTAATACATTACTCTGTACGGTTCTTCCTCATGATATAACAACGGACGTGACAGCTTGAGCTCAACCGCTCCACTGTTATCGGTAGCTTCAACAAGTGAAAGCAGATAATCATCCTCTAACACCTTGCTCTTTCTTATATCATGCTGAAATTCATTGCGAAGTTTAAGCACCGGCGCCTCAAGATCAACCTCCACCGAAAGAACAACAACATCGGACACATTTCCCTCCGAATCTCTTGCCATATATTTCACATGGCAGGTTCCATAGGAAGTATCAAATATCTCAGAGTAGTCAACCACAAGACATTCCTCCGGAAGCTCCTTACCGCTGTCATAAGCCGTAACATTCCGGCGCAGAAGCTCCTGCAGCCGTCTGCCTGAACTGGCATCATCAAGACAAAGCTTCGTTACCTCCTGATGGATATCAATTACCGGCGAATCATCATCCTTTACCGTAAATGTTACCTTAACTGCAGCCTTTCCTCCCTCCTTCGACTTCAC
>OMSZ01000167.1 GCA_900313855.1 uncultured Eubacteriales bacterium | reverse complement strand
TTATATATCGAAACTGCGAAGCAGGAACTCGACGGACAGCCGCAGACAAAGCAGCGAAAGCTGCGGCATATGCGAAGCAGATGGTTTGCGGCCTGTGAGTCGAGGGCTGTGAATAAAGAAAGCAGGCGAGCGGTTTTCTTATATATCGAAACTGCGAATAGATAATAGAATAACAGATTACAAAGGAGGAGCTTGGATGAGGTATAAGAGGTTACTTGCGTGGGTGTTAACGTTTATTATTGCTGTCGGTATGCTTCCGATACTTCCTGCGAGGGTTGTTAATGCAGGTGAGGGCGATGGAGAGCCTGTTAATAATGTTGTAAGAAGTCTTAAAGGTATTACAGAACCTGCCGGTGGCTGGGGGACGGATTTTACCGCTTCTACCTTTAAGTTTGCTAAGGATGCGAGTATTCAGGGCTCCGTTCCAATACAGGCGACGACGGCAAGTGCTTATCAGGAGCAGCCTAATAAGTGGAAACCGGTGATAGAGAGTACTGACTATGCCACAACGGCATCGGTCAACGTTCCTCAAAGTGAGGCAAATGGCGGGGAAGAGTTTTCATTTATTACCACAATTAATAGCAGATACGGATATGATCAGATATCCGGAATGATATACAATATAACATCAGGTAAGGTGTTAGCTTATGGTAAGGTTGGCGATACAGGCAGCGGAGAGAAGAAATTCATCGTTCCTGCGGGAATGCCTGTAGGTTCGTACAAGCTTTGGTTGTTTTTGGAGAAATTTGGCGCTGATGGCGAAGCGGATAAGTTCAAAGATATGGGAACAGTACCATTTATTTTGAAAAAATCCGGGGACGTTGAGGCGTGTGATGTTACTATCAATTTTGATCTTCCTATAAAGCGTATAAGCGGAGGAGCGATTGCCCAGACTAAGATAACCGGTGCTATGACTCCGGTCGTTATCGGTCTTTCTGATAATTCTAAGTATTATTTTCCGGCAGATTATGAGTCGCTTGGAACATTTGATGGAATTACGGTTGCAAGAGACAGCCAATATCAGCTTTTCATTTCCGGAACTCCGGCTAAGAAGACAACAGAGATCTTTCTTGGGGCGCCGAAGCTAAAAACACCACAGCTTTCTCCGGAGACTGAAGGACAGGCTGAGAAAATAACGGGAACAACAACCGATATGGAATATGCTGACGCAATTGATGCAGCCAAATGGAACAAATGCAGTGATGGCGAGACTGCGGTTGCGGCAGGAACCTGGTATGTAAGATATGCAGGCACTGATACAAAACAGCCAAGTGCACCTCAAGAGGTTATTGTAACCGCTGCTTCTGAGGGATATTATGTGCTGATAAATGTTCCCGAGAATTCTTATATGACAAGAGATATCAACAGCGGCTCGACATATCAGGCCGGACTTGATAGTGAAATGAAGCCGGTTATATTCAAGGCTGACAACGGATACTATTTCCCTGAGAATTATCCGGTTGAGACGAAAAATGGTGTTACATTGGCAAGAACCAGTTCGACACAGATAGAGATTTCAGGTATGCCTGAGGATAATAATGTCACATTTAATCTTACTCCGGCAAGCAGAACCAAATCAACACCTTCGGCACCTGCGAATGTTGCCGGAGATGAGATGAAAATAACCGGTACGACCAAAGCGATGGAGTATTCTGACGCTGAGACACCGGGAGAGTGGAAGGCCTGTCTGGATAATGAGACTCCGGTTGCTACGCCGGGTGTCAAGAATGTCCGTTACAAGGCTACCGATAAGGCTAACAGCAGCAATGTTACAGAGGTGGTTGTAAAGCCTAAGGAAGAAGAGGAGGAAAAGCCGGCATCAGGTTTTTCCGTAATGATCGAAAATCCGTATTCAAATCATATAACTATCGGAGCTGAGACCGAGAAACTGTATTATCAGACGGGGATAACCGGAGCTATGCAGAGTGTAGTTTATTATGCCAATGCAGAATATTATTTCCCGTCAAGCTACAAGGTGGCACCGGTCAATGGCGTAAGAGTAGTCAGAAGCGGTTCACAGATGCTTACGGTCAAAGGAACGCCTACTGCTGATACGGTCATTCAATTGCTACCTGCAATTTCTATCAATACACCTCTTTATGAGGCTAAGATAATAAATGGTACAGGAACGGAAAACTATATAGCCGGAACTGCAGTTGAGATAAAAGCAGATGATAAGAGCGGACAGACGTTTACCGGATGGAAGGTCAATAAAGGTAATATATCAATTATTAATGCAAAGTCCAAAACGGCAACATTTGTTATGCCGGCTTCTGATGTGGAGGTTGAGGCATGCTACTCTTCAGGAAATAGTGGCAGCCAGGGTGGAAACGACAATTCTTCAGGCAGTGACAGCTCAGGTGGAAATGGAAGCTCATCAGGTAGCGGAGGTTCATCAGACAGCAAAGACACCGGCAAGGATACATCGACCGGTATCGATCCTTCGACCGGTGGCAGTACAGTAGTTACTCCTGTTATAACACCTGTATCATCGGAAATCATTGCCGCTAATTCTAAGCTGCTTGATATTTCTGCTAAGGTAAAATGGAGTAAGGATGCCTTTAAGGCGACATGGACGCCTGTTAATTCTGCAGCCGGTTATGATGTGCTGATACGTGAGGGTATGGGCACGCCGAATAATTATGTTCAGGTCAATGGCGGCAGCTCAAATACCGCGTATATCAAATCAATAAGCGGTAAAGCAATAGACAGGACAAAGATACATTCGTTTGAGATCAAGGCATACAGAATAGTTAACGGCAAGAAGGATTACATTGGGAACAGCAGGATTTTATATGTTGCCGGTGATAAGAATAAAAAATATACTAATGTAAGTAAGCTTAAACCGTCTAAGAAGACAGTCACTGTTAAAAAAGGAAAGAAGAAAAAGCTGCAGACAAAGTACAAGAAACAGAATTCTGATAAGAAATTAGTGACAGACAGTTCTGATAAAAAGCTTAATTATTACAGTCTTGATCCTTCGATCGCTACCGTTGATCCGGCGGGAAAAGTTAAAGGCGTTAAGAAGGGTAAATGTAAGATATATATTGTAGCTCATAACGGAGTAAGAACATCCGTTACGGTTGTGGTAAAATGACAATTTGACTGTAGATAAAATTGATCGTAGATAAAAAACTGCTATAAAACAACCATCTTTGATATGCATGGATTTAACTCAGTCGGAGAAATCCCCCACCTCTAAGCTTAGGTGTAGGTGGGGGTTATGTCAAACTA
>OMSZ01000138.1 GCA_900313855.1 uncultured Eubacteriales bacterium | reverse complement strand
CTTAATACCATGGTTGAGATCAGAACTCTTGAGGGGGATATCAATGTTAAGATTGAGGATGATATGTTCCTCATGATAGGAATTGCCGGTGAAGTATATCCGATCACAAAGGAGAAACTAAACAGCAGTTATAAGTTTGTAGACGCTCCGTTTGACAGGAGCTTTGAATATGCGCCATGCATTCGGGATGTATTTTCAGGAGAGAAGAAGAATGTTTTAGAGTATGCAAGGGCAGTGATAAGTACCGGTAATGTCAGGATATATTCAAAACCGTTAAATGAGTATGTAAAGCTCTTTACTGCGTGGGATGAAGAGAAGTATTATTCGGGTAAACCAGGAGATTATATTGCGGTTCGGGAGGATGACCCGCATGACATATACATAATTAGCGGACAGCTTTTCCATCAGTTGTATCAGGAGGCAGACTAATGTTAAACCATTATAACGCATTTATTTCATATAAGCACGCACCGGAAGATAACCGTGTTGCCGAGGCAGTGCATAAGGGCTTAGAGCGCTTTCATATACCGGGAAAGCTTAGAAAGAAGACAGGCTTTAAGCGAATTAACAGAATATTTCGTGATAAGGATGAGCTTCCAATTACGAATGATCTTAGTGATACGATTGCAAATGCGCTCGAGAATTCGGACTATCTTATTGTGATATGTTCGACCAATACGAAGGAATCTGCCTGGGTGCCGAGGGAGATAGAATATTTCCTGAAAAACCATACCAAGAAGGACATTTTTACTGTATTGGTAAATGGGGAACCGTATGATGTAATACCTAAGATACTTCTTTATGATGACCGTGTGGTGAACGATGAGAACGGTAATGAGCAGACAGTAAGAATGCCTATTGAGCCTCTGTCTTGTGACTATCGAATAGGCATTGGCAAAGCTAAGAAAACAGAGCTTCCGCGTCTTGCAAGCGGACTGATCGGATGTGCATATGACGAGCTGATGAACCGACATAGACAGTACAGATTAAAGCAAATTACAGCCTGCTTTGCGTGTGTTCTTGCGGTTGCTCTTAGTTTCTGCGGATATATGTATTACAGTAGAAATAAGATACATAAGAATTATCTGGAATCGCTTAAGAATCAATCTAAATATCTTGCGAATGAGTCGGTTAAACTTTTAGATAAGGAACAGCGTATTACAGCTTTGCAGCTTGCACTTGCTGCGCTTCCGCAAAATGATCAGGATGACAGGCCTGTTACAGCCGAAGCGGTGAAAGCATTGACAGACGCGACTCTTGCGTATGTTGGTAATGATGGCAGTAATATTAATGCCGAATGGAATTACCGAATGCCTAATACAATATTGGATTATGAGGTTTCAAAGGACGGTAATACAATAGCTGTTCTTGATAGCAGTAGTTTGATCGGAGTATGGAATACCAATACACATGAAAAAATTATGTATTTTGATGATATGGAGGATGTGGCGGGGATCGCTTTTTTAAATGATAACAGCCTTGCTATATGGTCCGATCAAAGGTTAGTTTGTTATGATATTTCTTCAAAGAGTGAATTGTGGAACTATACTCTTGAGAATAGTTCATTTAAAGATAATAAGAATTATATGCTGACGGATGATTCTGTGATAATAGGAACCGGTGAAGGAAATTATCTGGAGTTAAATTTGACTACGGGTAAATTAGAGAAGGAGATTCCGATTACACTTAGTGATGAATGTTCGGATTTAGGTGTGGTTGCAAGTGAGTTGTCACCTGATGGTAAGAAGATTGCATTCTATGGACTCGTGGGCTGGAATAATTATGCCTTCGGTATTCTTGATATCGCTTCTAAGAAAACAGATATGTCCGGATTAAAGGATGAAACTATCAAGGACATAAGCTGGTCGGGCAACGACAAGCTTATGGTAGCAGGCTCGGTAGTGGATATGACTTCAAGTATGGGTATAGGCTCTGCTGATATTATTTCCTCAGACCATACCAATATAGAATGCATTAATGCTGCGGATCTGTCAGAGAAGTGGAAGGCGGATTTCGTTTGTAACGGAGTTATGATAAACCGTGGTTTTGTGAATCTTAGCAATGATACGGTTGGTTATTATTCCGGTAATGTGTTCACAGCATATGAGCTTTCAACGGGTAAGGAAAAGTACAGTAATAATGTAAATGATTCCATAGTTGATGTAAGTGACAAGGATGGTGATGGAACACCGGTCTATATTACGGAAAATGGTGGTTACGCCACTCCTGCGCCCCAAATGGATGCTGATGCAGTATATTATAACAGATATTTTACGGATGAACTGTGTCAGGTTAAGCTTAATAACGGTGCTTACGTAAGACAGGATATTAGCAATGAGGTAATATACTACGGAGTTCATGTGTATGATGATGCCTGGACTCTTCTTAGTGATTCAGTGACTCTTTCTGATATTTCGAGAGAATTTTGTCTTGATGAGAATAGTCTTGCCGTGCTCGCAAATGATGCCAATGGCCCTGTTCTTGCGCTATATGATCTAGCTGAAGGCGGAGAAGCTTTAACGGTCAGGCTTCAGGGTGACAATAACTATAATTACAAAGTGCTGGGAATTTGTGGTGGTCGAATATATCTCGGATATAATAATATCGACTCATATGATATTCTTTCGGTGGATATAAGTGGAAATGAGCTCAAGAATGAGGAGCAGTTTAAGATGTCTGCATCATTTGAAAACTCATGCATCATGAGAGATGGTAAACTGATATATTATTATCGTGATGATGATTATAAGAATATGCTTGCAATATACGACATTAATAACGCTAATAGGAAGGATATTGCTTTGCCGGATGATATTGGATATATCAAACATGCTCCAAAATATTATGAAAAAGAAAATGTAGTATATATTGTAGGAGATACCGAATACGCCATTAATATCGAAAGCGGCAACGCGGATAAAATTGATGTGCCTGACGGTTGGGCAGGTGCGTTAGCCTTTTCTGATAGCAGCAGTGAAGGAGTAGCAGCGGTATCGGACGGAAAGCAGATTTCTATTGTGAATCTGAAGAGTTTTGCAGTTAAGACAATAAGATGTCCCGGAGTCAAACCGATAGGAATGGCATTTTCAGATAACGAGCTGATGGTGTTGTATAGTGATGGAGGTCTTGATTGGTATGAAAAAAACAGTGGTGAGTTTGTAAAGAAATCAGACGCTTCGGTATACTATAACTTTGATGGCGAGGCTTCATTTGATTTTGATAAGGATAACAATCTTATATATATTCAGATGGACGTTCTCACAGATGTTATTGACATGGAAAGCGGTGTTGAGATTGCACATATTGATAATTGTTTTGGCCATCACATGGGAAGAGACATCTTTATTACGAGTGCAAAAGAATCTAACAAGAATGTAAAGGTCGGATACTATAAGAGATATTCGGTAAACGAGCTGATAGATAAAGCAAAAGGAATTCTTCAGAACACAGATCTGTCGCCGGAGCTTAAGTCACGCTATGGTATTGAGCAGTAGGATATGAAGAGCCTCAATGCGCTTATCCGGAAAAAGGTGAGCCGGAAAAGATAATACCTTGGAAGTAAACATCTTGAAAATAGCACTTGACAAATGGTTATGTTTTTAATATAATTTCTAAGCAATCTCAAACAGGGATTGGTAATACGTGTGCGTAGCTCAGCTGGATAGAGCACTTGGCTACGGACCAAGGTGTCGGGGGTTCGAATCCTCTCGCGCACGTTGAAGAAAGAAACAGGCAGGATATATTATCCTGCCTGTTTCTTTGTTCGAGTCCAGTCGGACTCGAACGGGGTTCGGTCTCCGTTCCACTCCGGTCGGCGCAGAACCGAAGTCCACCGGACTTCGTGTGCCCTCTCGCGCACAAGGAAAGTGTGACTCGAGCGGGGTTCGGTCTCACGCTTTTATTTGCCTAAAAATTAGGCGTTCATTTTTTTCACTTTTGTTCTTACACCTTTTCGTTAAGGGTTTCAAGACCATCCGCCAACATCTTATCATAGCCATCGGTTTCATTCAATTGTGTTGTAACAGGATCAGGAGTGGATAATCTATGATACTCTTCGTATTCTCTTTTCCACCGTTCATGATCCTCCTGCGTTATCGGTCGTATTACCTTGCAAGGATTACCGGCTACCACGCAGTGACTTGGAATATCTTTGGTCACAACTGAGCCCGATCCTATAACAACATCATCCCCGATAGTCACACCGGGATTGATAACCACATTGCCGCCGATCCATACATCAGAACCGATAGTAACAGGCTTCGCATACTCAACTTCTGTATTCCTTATCTCTGCGTCTATCGGATGACCGGCAGTATATATGCTCACATGCGGAGCAAGAAAGACATTGTCACCAAACCGGACATAGTTTTCATCAAGAATCGTCAGATCTGTATTGGCATAAAAGTGCTTTCCAAAGAACACTTTATCTCCATGATCAAAATATACCGGCGGAGTAAGCACAATATCATCAGGCGCACTTCCAAAGCATTCCAAAAGTCTTTTTAATGGCGCTCTGTCATGCCAGAACTCAGAATCATTAAACTCCTTTTGAGCCTTATGCACCTTGGCCCATGCATCTGATCCAACCTTGAAGGGGGAATACAGTTCCCCGGCTATCATTCTATTCCACTCAAATTCATTTATCATGTTTTTGCTCCATTTTTCAATTATCCAGTAAGTTATTCTTGACCACAACATCGGTCAACAAGGCTAATATACCATATTTTTGAATTTCATAACAGACACTATTACAGATAGTCTGATGAATGAGATTACAGATTTTGTTGGAAATAATAATCATTATTGTCTTTCTGGACAATAATGATTATACTTAAATAAAAAGAGAAGTAATTGTATGCGATGTTTAAAACTACAGTAAAAGAAAACGGATTTGAGAGGATATCGCTTCGGGGAAATGGTAATATAGATTATGAAGATAATTAAATCGAAACGAAAAACAATATCAATAGAAATAACATCAGATGCCGAAGTTGTTGTCAGAGCGCCTAAGCGTATGTCTGATAAAGCTATAAGAGCATTTGTAGAGGAGAAGAGATCATTTATTGATAAGAATATAAATAAGATGAAGGAAAGAAAAGAGAGCCTTGCAAATATCCGGACTATTACGGATATAGAGCTTGAAGAACTGCTTGTTCAGGCGAAACGGGTTATCCCGGATAGAGTTAAATACTATGCTCCTCTTGTAGGAGTTGAGTATGGAAGAATAACTATAAGAAATCAGCGTACACGGTGGGGGAGCTGTAGTGCAAAGGGTAATCTGAATTTTAATGTGGCATTGATGAGGGTGCCGCTTGAAGTTCTTGATTATGTTGTGGTACATGAACTTTGCCATAGACTGGAAATGAATCACTCATGCAGATTTTGGGACAACGTTGAAAAGGTTATACCTGAATATAAAACTTATAAGAAGTGGCTAAGGGATAATGGTGATAAGGTCATGAAGGAGTTTGCATGAAAAATTTTTATAGATCAAAAACTTTAATATTGATACCGATAGTTGTTTTTGTAGTCAATGCCATATGCATGGTGTTAAATTCAATAATGAACGATACTTCTGAGGGTGTTGGACATATGCTTGGAATGGCGGGTACATTAGGCATGATCTTATGGCCTATTCCATGTCTGGTAATGTCTATTATAGGGACTGTGTATGCGTCAAAAGCAAAAAAGGAGGGCATAGCAAAGTCCCGTATATTCTTCGTGATAGGAATGATTGAAATCGTTTCAATCATTGTTTCGGTTGTTGTCGTTTATATGTATATATTATATCGCCTGTTCGATGTGGCAATGGGTGTATGATATGATTGCTCACAATATTTCTCGTATGCTATACTAAAAAACATAATAACACTTAAAATGAATAAGAATAGAGGGGTAACAAAATGTTTGGATTTGTATCGGATGGAAGCTATAAGAAGGATTTGGAATTATATACTAACAATATTATAAGGGAGTACGGGGTATCGTCGAAATCTTCCGAGCGTGAGATCATTTGTCTTTCTAATGAGGGGAATGTAGTTGCAGATAAGCTGTACGCGGATATGCTTTTTTATAAAAAGATTAATGGTAAAAACAATTACAGAGAGGCATTTGCGCTCTACATGAGATCGGCAGATATTTCATGTAAGGGTGACGAACTGATATGCGGCGGGAAAGCATATCCTATGTCTTTCTGGTACATAGCGTTTTATCTTGTCAATTACAGACAGGGATCATTCCTTGAAAAAGCAGAAGAGATAGAAGTGATTGAGAAAATGTCATATGGCACAAGACTTCTTACGGCCCTTAAGCTTTCGGTATCGGCATTAGAATATGAGAGCATAAGCGGAGCGATCAATCTCATAGGCCGCATTTTCGTGCTTGCGGGTGAGCAGGGGCTTTATAAGGATGTGGCTGCGATCTACAATAATGCGGTTGAGGAATGTGATAATATAAGGAGCCTGATCGCCTCGTACGGTGAAGATTACGGTGACATTGAAAAGATGCTGCTTTATTCGGAAAAGGATCTTTTACGTCTTTCCGAGGTGTTCTTTGTGCTGGCGGCAAGAAGGGGTTATGTGTTTGCCTGTAACAGTCTGGCAGCGGGAAAAGCTGATGAGATCATTGATACATATAATGCGCTCCAAGGTAATGAAGGTGCTGATGATGGCGGGCAGCGGGCTTTGTCCGGTGAAAATGACGATATGAACAAGCTGGATAAGCTTGTGGCTGATTATATCAAATATCTGAAAATTGCAGCCGATAAGCTTGAGCCTTATGCGGCTAACCGTCTCGGACTTTTCTATATGACAGGAGAGATCACGGGCAGGGCAGGGACTATACGTCTTAAGCAATATACTGATACACCGCTTGCGAAGGAGTATTTTCATAAGGCAATAGTATACAGGGATTCGAATTCGGCATGGGCATACTATAACCTTATGAAGTATTTTCCCAAGACGTTCTCAACGGACATTGCGCTTACTAATGATTATATGGACTATATCAAGGCTTTGAATAAAAAAGTTTATGACCTTGCAATGGATTTATAAAACGATTTTTTTAATATACTATTTTTATGAATTGCGCCTATAAACAATTGACCGATACATGCATTATTTGGTATAATTTTAATATGTATGTTGTTCGGTGAATTGTTTATTTTGGGTTATGGAGGAACATTTATGGAGAAAAGAATGAGTGAGCAGGAGTTGGTTGAAGCTTTTGATCAGGCGGTTAAGAACAATAGTATTTTTGTTTTATATCAGCCTCAGATAAATCATGCGACGGGAAGGATGGTTGGTGCAGAGGCGCTTATGAGGTGGAGGGACCCTGAGCATGGAATGCAGTATCCGTCTGATTTTATTCCCGTGCTTGAAAAGAATGATCTTATATATAGGGCTGATATGCACGTGTTTGAATCGGTGTGCAGGCTTTTGAAAAAATGTATAGATGACAACATTTCCGTTGTTCCTATCTCTGTCAATATGTCAAGATATGATATATACAAGAAGGACTATGTCGATGCAATTGAGGATATAAGACGAAAGTATGATGTACCGGTTAAGTATCTTCGCGTTGAGATCACGGAGTCTTCGGCAATCGGCGGAATGGAGCTTATCACGGAGGTGCTTAACAGGCTTCATGAATATGGTTATATAGTGGAGATGGATGATTTCGGAAGCGGTTATTCTTCGTTAAATGTATTAAAGGATCTGCCTGTTGATATCATCAAGCTGGATATGCGTTTTATGAGCGGTGATATCGGTGGCAGAGGCGGCACCATTTTAGGCTCTATTGTTCAGATGACAAAGTGGTTAGAGACACCGGTTATAGCTGAGGGTGTTGAGACTATGGCGCAGGCTGATTATATGAAGAGTATTGGCTGCTATTATATTCAGGGTTATCTGTATTCAAAGCCGATAACCGAAAGCCAGTTCCTTAATAAGATAAAAGAGATAGATCATGAGCCGGTTGAGCCTCCTATGAAGCTTATCAGTACGATGGATGCTGCTAATTTCTGGGATCCGAAGTCGCTTGAGACGCTCATTTTCTCTAACTTTGTTGGCGGCGCGGCTATATTTACCTATGAGAATGGTAAGGCCGAGATACTGCGTGTCAATCACAAATATGTCAAAGAACTCGGCATGAATATGTCGGAGAAGGATATATTAGGGTCTGATCCGTGGTCGATATATGATGAGAATAACAGGAATAAGTACGAGGATACTATCAAAAAGGCAATTGAGTCTAATGATGAGGAGATGTGTGAAACATGGAGGACTTTCTACTCAGACTGCTGCGGTGAGGACAAGGTGTGCATCCGGACGAATATGCGTGTAATAGGACAGGCCGGTGAACAGTATCTTATATATGCGATGATACATAATATCACCAAGGAGAAGAGACAGTTTGCGGATGTTGCCGAGAGCGAGAGAAAGTTCAGAATGGCCAGTGAGCATGCTAACATTTACGCATGGGAATATGATATAGCCACCAAGGAAATGAGACCGTGCTT
>OMSZ01000140.1 GCA_900313855.1 uncultured Eubacteriales bacterium | reverse complement strand
GAAAAACAACAGCTTCGGGTTTCTTTTTGTGTTTATGACAAATATGTGTTATTGGTATTATATGCTGATTGTATTTGAAATAAATACGTATTTCTGGTAAAATGGCACGGTAAATAATATGGAAAATAATTATTAATTCAGAGGTATAAATGTGAAAAAGTTATTGCACTATATTAAGGGCTATGAAGTTCAGAGTGTATTAGCCCCGCTGTTTAAATTATTTGAGGCACTTATGGATCTGCTGGTGCATATTGTTGTGGCAAAGATAATCGATTACGGAATTGCCGCAGGCAATGATGCTTATGTATGGAAATATTTCTGGTTTCTTATAATTCTTGCCGCGCTCGGTCTCGGATTTTCGGTAACGGCACAGTGGTTTGCTGCTAACGCCAGTGTTGGATTTGCAACGGCACTTCGGAAGGATCTATTCGTGCACATTCAGTCATTTTCATATTCGGCACTTGATAATGCGGGAACGGATACCCTGATAACAAGAATGACAAGCGATGTTAATCTTGTTCAGAATGGTGTCAATATGTCCCTGCGTCTTCTGCTAAGAAGTCCCTTTATCGTACTCGGAGCAATGATAATGTCATTTACCATTGATGTCAAATGCGCGCTCGTGTTCGCGGTTGTGATACCGATATTATCGCTGGTTGTCGGTGCGATAATGTATATTACGATTCCGATGTTTAAGAAGGCTCAGGCATCACTTGACAGAGTCCTTGGAATAACAAGGGAGAATCTTACCGGAGTAAGGGTTGTCAGGGCGTTCTGCAAAGAGGAGGACGAGATTGCTGAATTTGACGCGGAGAATCTCCGTTTGAAAAAGCTTAACGAGTATGTCGGACGCGTATCTGCGCTTATGAATCCGCTTACCTATGTGATAATAAATGTTGCCACGATCGTTCTTATAAAGCAGGGTGCGCTGCAGGTAAGCGTTGGAGTGTTAAAGCAGGGTGATGTAGTAGCGCTTTATAACTACATGGCTCAGGTGATAGTGGAGCTTGTTAAGTTCGCCACACTGATGGTTACGATCAATAAAGGTCTTGCCGGAGCCAACCGTGTTGCTGATGTATTCGAGATCAAACCGGGTATAGAGTATGTCGGGGAAGCTGGATATAAAGGCGCTAAGGCTGCTGATAATGATACGGATGAAAGCTTTAAGCATGCTGAGAATAGCCCTGGCAAAAAAGCTAAGAGCAAGAGGTACAGCAAGAAGGGCAGAAAAGAAAAAGAGGCTCATGTTGATGAGTTAAACAACAATTTATCCATGGTCAAATTTGACAATGTTTCATTCAGCTACAATACCGCCGGTGATGAGGCTGTTTCTGATATTAATTTTGAAGTTAAGAAGGGTCAGACCGTAGGAATAATAGGAGCAACAGGAAGCGGTAAATCAACCCTGGTCAATCTTATTCCCAGATTTTATGATGTCAGCAAGGGAAATGTTTTGGTGGATGGAAGAAATGTAAAGGAATATTCTAAGGACGAGCTGTTGTCAAGGTTTGGAATTGTTCCGCAGAAAGCGGTTCTTTTTGAAGGAACGATAAGAGACAATCTTCTCTGGGGTAATCCTAAAGCTGATGATAAGGAGCTGTGGAAGGCGATAGAGCTTGCGCAGGCAACAGAGGTTGTAAAGGGTAAAGAGAAACAGCTGGATGAATATGTTGAGCAGAACGGAAAGAATTTCTCGGGCGGACAGAAGCAGAGACTTACAATAGCAAGAGCGTTGGTGAGAAAGCCTGAGATATTAATAATGGATGATTCGGCAAGCGCGCTTGATTTTGCGACTGATGCTAAGCTGCGTGCCGCTATTGCGGGACTTGATAAGAGCATGACGGTATTTATTGTATCTCAGCGTGCATCAAGCATAAGAAATGCAGACATTATTCTTGTTATGGATGACGGTGAGCTTGTTGGCAGGGGGACGCATGATGAGCTTATGAAGTCCTGTGACGTGTATCAGGAGATATATTACTCACAGTTTCCGGAGGAGGTGCACGCATGAGTAAGAAGACGGGAAGCATTACAACTCTTAAGAAGGTACTAAATATTATTGGAAGATATAAGATAATGCTTGTGCTAAGCATTGTAATGGCTGCGCTTTCGGTGGTGCTGCAGCTCTATATACCGATCCTTTTTGGAGATGCGATTGACGGTATTGTTTCGTCAGGACATGTGGATTTTGAATTGATCGGAACATTCCTTTCAAAGACGCTTGTGCTGATAGTGATAGCGGGTCTTGCAAGCTGGATCATGAGCTTTATCAATAATAAGCTTGCTTATCGTGTGGTAAGAGATATAAGGGCTAAGGCGATACGCCGGATTCAGAGACTTCCGCTTTCATTTATCGATTCGCATAGCACGGGAGATATCGTAGGCAGGGTCATAACTGATACGGATCAGCTCTCGGACGGGCTGCTGCTCGGATTCACACAGCTGTTTTCCGGAGTGGTGACAATACTTGTGACCATAGGTTTCATGTTCTCGAAAAATGTGACAATATCCGTTATGGTCATTGCGCTTACGCCGGTGAGCTTTTTCGTGGCCAGGTTCATTTCGACACATACATATATGATGTTTAAGAAACAGACCACCACCAGAGGTAAACAGACAGCGCTGATAGAGGAAATGATAGGCAGTCAGAAGGTTGTCAAAGCGTTCGGATATGAGGGTAAGGCTTTGGAAAGGTTCGAGGTTCTTAATAAAGAACTGCAGGAATATTCGAGAAAGGCCCTGTTTTACAGTTCGCTTACCAATCCGAGTACGCGGGCTGTCAACAATGTTATATATGCGTTGGTTGCGCTTGTCGGTGCGCTAAAGATAATGTCCGGTTCGCTTACGGTTGGAGGTTTGTCGGTACTGCTTGCCTATGCCAATCAGTATATGAAACCATTTAATGACATAAGCAGTGTTATTACGGAATTACAGAATGCGCTTGCCTGTGCGGCGAGAGTGTTTGAGCTCATAGAAGAAAAACCGGAGAAGAAGGACAGCCCGCAGACAATGGATATGGCAAAGGGTAATGTTAAGATTGATGATGTATCCTTCTCCTATGTCAAAGACAAAAAGCTTATCGAGCATTTCTCATTGGATGTCAGTCCGGGAACAAGGGTGGCGATCGTCGGTCCGACCGGATGCGGTAAGACAACATTTATTAATCTGTTGATGAGATTCTATGATGTGAACAGCGGACGGATAAGTGTTGATGACTGGAGGATCACGGATGTCAGCCGGCATTCTTTAAGAAAGAATTACGGTATGGTTTTGCAGGAGACATGGATCAAAAATGGAACCATAAGAGAGAATATTGCGTTTGGCAAGCCCGACGCAACAGATGAAGAGATAATAAGGGCGGCTAAGGATGCCCACAGCTGGAGCTTCATTCGTCGTATGCCGGATAAACTTGATACGGTGATAAATGATAACAGCCTAAGCCAGGGACAGAAACAGCTGCTCTGTATCACAAGGGTAATGCTGCTGCTTCCTCCGATGCTTATTCTTGATGAGGCGACTTCAAGCATAGACACAAGGACAGAGGTAAGGATTCAGAAGGCGTTTGACAAAATGATGCAGGGACGCACAAGCTTTATTGTGGCGCATCGCTTGTCAACCATCCGCAACGCCGATGTTATTCTCGTGATGAAGGATGGAAGTATAATCGAACAGGGTGATCACGAGACTCTGCTTGCAAAGGGTGGCTTCTATTCAAAGCTCTATAATTCCCAGTGGGAGCACACAGCTTGAATAGGAAGTTGTTATGGCAGTTTGATGTGATATGTGGTACAATTAACGTTATGTAGGTAATTGCGAAGCTTCCGGAATTGCGTTGCACATATATTATACAGTATCAAAAATAATCAATAAT
Organism: uncultured Eubacteriales bacterium; assembly: GCA_900313855.1. Lineage (GTDB taxonomy): Bacteria > Bacillota > Clostridia > Lachnospirales > Lachnospiraceae > CAG-590. The sequence goes on along the minus strand of OMSZ01000140.1, from coordinate 7,234 downwards.
AATCAATAATAATAGTTTCGCAAACTTTCGGAATATTATAAATGGGGGTGACACAGTATGTATGATTGTCCTAATTGCGGCGGTAATCTTAAGTTTGATATACCGACACAGCAGTTGTCCTGTGCGTTCTGTAATGCGTTATTTGATCCGTATAAGATAACTAAGGATAAGGACGGAGAAGAACAGAAGGATTTTGAGGCAACGATTTTCACATGTCCTCAGTGTGGAGGAGAGATATTAAGTACCGATAATACTGCAGCGGGATTCTGCAGCTTTTGCGGTGCGTCTACAATTCTTACAAGCCGTATAACCAGAGAGAAAAGACCGAATTTCATTATTCCTTTCCAGAAGACAAAGGAGGATTGTAAGAAGTTATATCAGAAATTTGTCGGCAAGTTTTTATATGCGCCGAAGGCTTTAAAGGAGCCTGACCGCATCAATGGCTTTAGAGGAATATATATGCCGTACTGGGTATATTTTTTCTCGCAGAAGGGTACTTTGAATCTGAAAGGCACCACCAGCAGGAGAAGCGGCGATTATGTTTATACAAAGCATTATAATCTGTCAGGAGATATTGATGCTTATTATAAGGGAATTAATTTTGACGGTTCTTCTTCATTTGCAGATAGGATCAGCGAGAGTATAGCTCCGTATGATGTTAAGAATATGAAGGAATTCACGCCGTCGATGCTTAGTGGTTTTTATGCTGATACCAATGATCTTGGTAAAGATCTGTATAGTGCTGATGCTAAGAAAATAGCTGATGATGAAACCTTGAAATTTGTCAAAAAGACACCTGAGTTTTCCAAATATGACATGACAGTTCCCAAGGATCTGTCAAGAAGCTTTAATACCAAATCGGAAGCGGTTGATCTTGCAATGTTCCCTGTATGGTTTATGTCCTATAAGAATGGAGATCGTGTGGCTTATGCAACAGTCAACGGGCAGACAGGTAAGATATACGCAGATCTTCCGGTATCAATCCCCAAATACCTTTTAGGGGCAGGAGTAATGGCATTGCCGATCTTTCTGCTGCTTAATATGTTTCTTACAGTCATTCCGACAACTTTAGTTTCGGTAGCGGCTGCATTTGCTGCGGTTGCGGCCATTGTATATACAGTGGCTCTTAGCAAAATTTCCAAGCAGGAGAATGATGAGGATGATAAAGGTAAACAAGAGGCCGGCCGCTTAGCGCGTATCAGAAGAGAGAAGAAGGAACGCGAGGCGGCGCGCGCGGCAGGGATTGAAGAGCCCAAGACAACAAGTAATAAGAAGAAAAATAAGAATACCACGTCAAAGTCTTCCTCCAAATCAGGTTCGGGTATACCAACAGTACTTATAATATTCCTGATATTTTTTCTGGGAGGTCCGGCTTTGTCTTTGGTCGGTATCGTAGCTGCGGCACTTGGCAAGGCTGCTATGTGTCTGATATCTCTTGCGACGGCGATCATATGCTACATTGTAGGGATGAAATCATTGAAGAAGATAGACGCAAAGGGTGGACTGCCGGCGACGTTATGGTTAATAATAGCAGAGGCAATAGCAGTATTTGTAAGTGTTTTTGATCTTGTTAAGGATGTGTATTATTACGGAGTTGTGATGCTTATATTGGTATCGATCGCCGTTGTACTTATTGATATAATCGGATGCTATAATCTGTTGGCAACAAGAAAGTTACCTCAGTTTGATTATCAGGGAGGTGATGACAATGCGTAAAATAGCAGATAAGAGTTTTAGAAGGCATGCATTTATATTGATGTTATGTATGTGTTTTATGATGTCAATGATACCTTGTAAGGTATATGCGACTGATGATGCCATAGATGAGCAGGCTGAAGAGGTCATGGAAACAGATGATGTTTCCGCAAAAGAGGATAACTCTGAAACTGCCAGGGAGACCTATGAATATGTCAATCCCAATACGAATTATAAAGCTATAATCGAGGATAAGGCAGGTCTTTTAAGTGATACGGAAAAGACACAGCTTCTTTTGGAAATGGAGAAGATAACAAAATACGGTCACGCTGCGTTTCATACTACAGATGCCAACAATTCAACGGCAGATTCGTATGCATCGGGATATTATCACAATAAGTTTAACAAGGAGAGCGGTTCGCTTTTCTTAATTGATATGGATAATCGTAAGGTGTACATTTTCTCTGACGGTGACATTTATAAAACTGTTACGAAGACGTATGCCAACGTCATTACTGACAATGTATATACCTATGCTTCAAAGCAGGATTATTATACCTGTGCTTCAAAGGTATTTGAGCAGGAATATGATCTTTTAGAGGGCAGAAGGATAGCACAGCCGATGAAGTATATCAGTAACGCTCTGCTTGCGATAGTTATTGCATTGCTGTTGAATTATACAATAGTAAGAGCGTATTCGAGTTCTAAGGCACCGAGCAGAAAGGAGCTTCTTGACGGAATATTCATGGATAAGAAGCTTAATAACCCAAAGGCTGTATTTACCAATGAGACAAAACGATATGACCCGGTAGAGAGCAGCTCCGGCGGATCTTCCGGCGGTGGCGGAGGCTTCTCCGGCGGAGGCGGAGGCTTCTCCGGCGGAGGCGGATCATCCGGAGGCGGTGGCGGACACAGCTTCTAGAAGATGGTTAAACCGCAACGGGAAATGCGCATGGAATTGAACATGAGAAACAAACAATAGTAGATTTGTCTGAGGTATAGCTATGGCAAAACAGATGACGGAAATAGAGAAATACTATAACAAGTTTAATGAGGACAAACGTCTGCTTTCCCGTCACGGACAGGTAGAGTTTATTACCACAATGAATTACATACATTCTGTTCTTAAGGAATATGATGCGCCTAAGATAATTGATATCGGCGCAGGCACAGGAAGATATTCGGTTGCTTTAGCTGATGAGGGATATGATGTAACTGCGGTTGAATTGGTTAAATATAATCTGGGGATACTTAAAAAAAAGGAAAGCAGCGTCAAGGCTTATCAGGGCAATGCGATGAACCTTAAGCGATTTGAGTCTGAAAGCTTTGATGTGACGCTTTTGTTTGGCCCGATGTATCACCTGTTTTCCTTTGACGACAAGGTTAAGGCTTTGTCGGAGGCTAAGCGTGTTACAAAACCCGGAGGAACAATAATGGTGGCGTACTGTATGAACGAATACTGTGTGCTCATGTATGCGTTTAAGGAGAATAAGCTTAGGGAATGTCTTGAGAATGGGAGACTTACGAAGGATTATCACTCGGTATCCGAGGAAAAGGATCTGTATGATTATGTTCGGCTTGAAGATATAGACAGGCTTAATGAAGCCGTAGGACTGTCGCGTGTTAAGATCATTTCGCCGGACGGTCCGACCGATTACATGAGACCCGTGATCAATGCGATGGACGAGGAAACCTTCTCGGAATATGTTAAGTACAATCTGTCTATATGTGAGCGGAAGGAGCTTGTCGGCGCAGGGGCACATACGGTTGATATTCTTCGCAGGAGAGATTGAGTATTGATACAGATAAGAATAAGTATCACCGCGGATAATATTGAGTATTACCACTTGAAATATTATTCAAACCTGTGTGTTACAATGAAGAAAGGTGACAATATATGACTGATCAGAATTCATTTATGGAGGTGCTTGCTGAGGTTAAGGAGATCATGAGAACTTCACAAGTGCCGATGTCCGAGAAAGAAATAATGTCATACTTTGATGATATGGAGCTTTCTAACGAACAGAAGATGCTGGTGCTGGATTACCTGAAAAATGCGCCTGATAAGCAGGAGGATAATGGTGATCCGGATTTGATTGCGGAGGTTGATGATGGAAAGACCGGAATTGATGATGCTGCGGAGAACTCTAAGGTCCTTCGGGCATACATGGAAGATTTATCGCTTTTGGAAACTTGTACAGAAGAAGAAATAAATGTACTATACAGGAGGCTGTTCTCCGGAGAGAGTGAAGTTATAGAGCTTATTATGGCTGCATGGCTTAAGAAGGTTATAGATATTGCCGGCAGATATATCGATCTTCATGCAAAGCTTGAGGATCTTATACAGGAGGGCAATGTTGCTCTGTTGATGAGACTTAATCAGCTTTGTGGAACTCCGGACTGCTCTGATGCCGAGAAGGGATTTGATGAGGTCGAGGAGAATCTTTCAAGGGTTATCGAGCGCGGAATAATGGATTATATTTCCGAATGGAACAGCGAAAAGGAGCAGGAAAATTCTTTGATAGGCAAATTGAGTCTTGTTCATGAGGCTGAGAATTATCTTGAGTCCGAGAACGGTACGAAACCAACGATCGGGGAATTGGCTGCGTTTACAAAGCTTTCCGAGGAAGAGCTTAAGATGCTTAAAGACTTTATCAATAAATGAGCAGAGAAATGAGGTATTATTCTTATGGAGGATGCTGTTAAAATCTTAATTGCGGATGATGCTAAGGACATACGCGAGCTGTTACAATTAATGCTTGAGGATGCAGGCTATCAGGTGGTGACGGCGGTTAACGGTAAGGAGGCTGTTGATAAGATTGATGACAGTATCAGTCTGGTCATCCTTGACGTTATGATGCCTAAGATTAGTGGAATTGATGCCTGTGCCAGAATAAGAACCATTACAGATATTCCGGTTCTTTTTCTTACTGCCAAATCGGCCGAGTCTGATATGGTTGAGGGCTTTGAAGCAGGCGGAGACGATTATCTGACAAAACCGTTTTCGTCAACAGAACTGCTGCTAAGGGTAAAGGCGCTACTGAAACGGCCTCATATGAATGTTGCGGATAAAGACGAGACCTCAAAGATCGTGATACAGGACATTGTGTTAGACAAGGATCTTCAGCAGGTTATAAGGGACGGAAAGGAGATACCGCTTACGGAGATAGAATATCGCATTCTCTTGCTGCTTGCGTCAAACCGTAATCATATCTTCACGGCTAAGGAAATATATGAAAATGTATGGCAGGAAGCATTTATGCCTAATTCTACCAATACGGTTATGGTGCATATCAGAAATATACGTAAGAAGTTAGGAGATACGGGACCGTCACCTAAGTATCTGCACAACAGCTGGGGAAGGGGATACAGGGTTGTCTAAAGTATTGAGTACACTAAGAACAAAGCTTTTGTGGAAGCTTTTGGGATGTATATTGTTCTCCGGAACGATAGCTATTGCAATAGGCATAGTAATTGCAAGATTAGGTAATTACTATGTTGAGAATACCTTTGACAGTCAGGAAATGAACAGGGGTTTTCAGCAAAAATACATGGAGGATCTTCAGGAGTACGTTAATAGCAACCAGATCGCGCCATCTAATATCTCGCTTTTGGAGAATTGGGCGGATGAGAATAATCTGGTTTATTTTTCGGTGTATTTTAACAATAAAATGATCTTCAATTCTGATTACAGCTATGCGGATGAAGAGGAACTTGAAGAGGTTGATGAGACCTACGATATATCGACGCTTAATTCGGATTATTTTTACAGGCTTAACATGTGGGACGGAACGGTTACAAGTGTTGATATGTTCTGTTATGATTTCTATAATTACAGTAATTATGTGCTGGCTCTTTCGGTAGTCGTAGGTATTATTCTGTTTATAATAATATTCACAAGACTTGTTAATCGAAAGCTTAACTATATTAAGAAGTTAGAGAACGAATTGTCTATTCTTGAGGGTGGAGACCTTGATTATGCGATAACGATCAAAGGCAATGATGAACTAAGCAGCCTTGCGAGAGGAATCGACCAGATGCGGCTGTCCGTTATTGAGAATAATCTCAAGGAACAAAAGGCGCTGCAGGCAAATAAGAATCTGGTTACTGCGATGTCCCATGATCTTAGAACTCCGCTTACAACGCTTACCGGATATCTTGAGATATTGAATATGGGACAGAATCTGGACGAGGAAAAGAAGAAGCATTATATTCAGTTGTCCGCTGAGAAGACAAAGGAGATAAGAGAGTTGTCCGATGAGCTGTTTGAGTATTTTCTTGTATATGGTGAACAGCAGCGCAGGATAGATGTTGAACCGGTTCCCGCAAGTGAGCTGGTTGCGGATCTGATAGAAAATCAGTTTCTTACCCTTGAGGAAGAGGGGTATATTATAAAAGGAAACAATAAGATTACCGGGGATGCCGGAAACTGTCTTATCAATCCGCAATATATGAGAAGAGTTTTGAATAATATATTATCTAATCTGGGCAAATATGCAGATAAAAATTCGCCGATAGAGGTCACGGGTCAGATCGATAATGGGAAATTATCAATTCGTGTTAAAAATGTGATCGGGAATAATCTCGAACCGCATGAGAGTACGAAGATCGGACTTATCACCTGCGAGAGGATAATGAAGCTTCATAATGGAGAGTTCAAGGCCTATGAAGAAAAGGGATCATTTATTGATGAATTGGTGATTCCTATGGAAAATAATAAAGCCAGATAAAAGGAGGAGAAAAATGCTTGGAATAATAGGAGCTATGGATGAAGAGGTTGCTAAGATCAAAGAGAAGATGGAGGATACTGAGATTACAACGATCGCGGCAATGGATTTTTGTGAGGGGACGATCCACGGATATCCCGTGGTTGTTGTAAGGTCGGGAATAGGCAAGGTAAATGCGGCTATGTGCGCGCAGATACTTGCTGTTAAGTATAAGGTTGATGCGATCATCAATACAGGTATTGCAGGATCGCTTGACGCGTCGATCGACATAGGAGACATTGTTCTTTCGACGGATACGCTGGAGCATGATATGGATGCGGTAGCATTTGGATATCCGGTCGGACAGATACCAAGAATGGACACGTTATCCTTTGCTGCTGATGATAAGCTTAGAGCTTTGGCCAAAGAGATCTGTCAAAAGGTTAATCCTGATATTTCCGTTTTTGAAGGAAGAGTTGTAAGCGGAGACCAGTTTGTTTCCGATAAGGACAAAAAGGAATGGCTTGTTTCCACCTTTAAGGGAAGCTGTACAGAGATGGAGGGCGCAGCGATAGGACATGCGGCATATCTTAATAAGATTCCTTTCCTTATTATAAGAGCAATCTCAGACAAGGCTGATGATTCGGCTTTTATAGACTATCCGACCTTTGAGGCTAAGGCAATAGAGCATTCTGTAAGACTTCTGCTTGGTCTGTGCGATAAAATGAGCCAAAACAACTAATTGTTACAAAAATGTTACAAAATTTTAAAAAAGGGGTTGCATTATTCTTAAAGTATGTTAAAATGGTCATTGTGAGTTGATTAAGTTAGTT
>OMSZ01000152.1 GCA_900313855.1 uncultured Eubacteriales bacterium | reverse complement strand
ATGACATTAATTTATACATTGCAGTTTATCCGCCAAGCATAACTGCCTGAAAAATGTTGAAAAAACCCTTACCCAAAGCTAAAGCATATATCACGTAAGGAAGCTTTTGGGCTATATGTGTTTTTCTTGCGTAAATCGGAAATGTGTTTAACACCTCTGATAGTCCGCCAATTAGAAAGCCAATGTAAATGCCGCCAAATAAACCGCTTGCTGCAAGTATTGCAATACCTAAAGCGTGAGGCGGAAGGGCAGGAGTATTTATATCGACAGAATTGTATGAGAAAAAGAACTGCAGCAGGGTTGCGATAAGAATTCCAATGATAAGGCAGTTTTCGTACAAAATGCAGTTTTTTGCGGTTTTGGTTTTAGCTGCATATTTGGAGAATATACCAAGCATGGTTATAAATGCAACAAAAGCCGCCGCAGTTACCAATCCTGCTGATAATCCGAATATTATTAAGAATGCGTAATTAAGATATGTCATGATCTGACTCCCTATAGTAACCTTTCTTTTTCATGTTGCCTGACAACTTCATGTTTTTGTCTTTGTTCCACCTCAGTTGGTGCAGAACCAACGTCTCTTTGGCGTTGTACAGCGCAAAAGTATTAATCTTCGTGCCATAAAGGATTAGCTTTAAGTTGCAAGCGCTAATGCTGCTTTACTTCTTATTTCACATCGATGCTTTCCTGCCGCCTGCTTATATCCTTGATCACAGTAGTGCTTATATCTTTTTCATAAAGCCGCATCTGTATTTCGAGTGGTGTTGGATCCTTGGTAAGCTTTCTGTTACCTATATGATTAAAGAATAATATCATTCCAAGCGTTAAACCTATGCTGTAGAAGACTGAAAGAAGCATAACGCCCTGCTTTGCATTTCCGAGGAAGAGCATCGAGAGATATACGAATAATTCTTTTGCTCCCACATCGGTATTGTAGGACATTATGGCGTATCCTCCGCCGAAAAATGCTACCAGACATATAAAAAGAACAGATAACGCTTCCTTTAATTTCTCGTTCTTTTTCGGAATGGAGTATTCGATTATAAAGTCTTCTTCGCCCATATTCTCTATGTCCATGTCAGGATATTTTTCCTTGAGCATTTCGATTATTTTAAGAATCGATACAACAATCTGTCCGGTTTTGGTAAATGTATAAAAATGCATTGCTTTTACTTCATTTTCTATCTTCTTGTCGCTGCAGTAAATGGTGAGAAAATCCGAGAAGATTACATTTGGATATTCTGTTTCGACACATTCGGGAACCTTGATGTATATAGTTTCGTTCATAAAGTACTCCTTGAATCATTGTAATGTAAATTACAGGAATTATTATTAGTAAAAAAAGCAATTATATGCATTGTGAAACAATAAAAACATGTTAAAGCAGTAAAAATGTTGTTAAATACAATAATCTATGGTAGTATAATCATTTAGGAAAGTATTAGTCTTCACGACTATGATCGGTTTATGAGAATTGTGGAGATGCATCTTATTCTTGGGATTATCGGAGGAATAACATGGAGTGGGAGAAATTAGTTGATTTACTGAAAGGACATGTAGTTTATCTGCAGACACATAACTTTCCTGATCCGGACGCACTTGCTTCAGCTTACGGAATGCAGGTTTTTTTGAGGGCTCATGGTGTTGAAAGTTCTATATGCTATGCCGGTAAGATTGACAAATCGAGCACAAAGAAGATGATGGAAGCATTTAATATCAAAGCGATACATATAGATGATATCCCCCATATGCGGGAGGATGATTATATTGTTACCATGGATGCCCAGAAATATAACTCCAATATAACGGATTTCCCGGGAGATGAGGTCGCGGCGATCGATCATCATCCTACCATGATTCCTTGTTCATACAAGTATAGTGATATAAGAATTTGCGGCGCGTGCTGTTCGATAGTAACTGATTATTTTATCAAAAGTAATACGACACTTGATTCAAATACCGCAACAACGCTTCTTTACGGACTTAAGATGGATACGGATTCGTTTAACCGTGGGGTGACGGATTTTGATATAGAGATGTTCGGACATCTCCACAAATTGGCAGACAGCCAGAAGATAATCAATCTTTATCACAGCAATATGGAGCTTGATGATCTTCATGCTTATGGTGAAGCGATAAAGAATATCCAGATTTATGAAAATGTCGGATTTGCCGCTATTTCCTTTGACTGTCCGGATGCGTTGATAGCGATGATATCTGATTTTATATTAGGACTTGATGTGGTTGAATTTGCAGTTGTATATGCCAAGAAAAATGGCGGCTATAAGTTTTCTGTTCGCAATGAGACTTCGACTTATCATGCGGGAACAGTCACACAGGAAGCTTTGAAGGATCTTGGCGGCGGAGGCGGGCATTTTTCCATGGCAGGCGGCGTTATCAATGCTGAATGTGTGCCGATGCTTGGCAATAATCCGGAATTTGCCATACGACAGAGATTTCTTGATGTGATAAAGAAGATGCAGCTAAAGATTTCGGAGTCGGTAAAATTGGAGAATGTTTAACTCAGTCGGAGAAATCCCCCATCTCTAAGCTTAGGTGT
>OMSZ01000381.1 GCA_900313855.1 uncultured Eubacteriales bacterium | reverse complement strand
AAGCTTATCAGAAGAATATTCGAGCTTAAGCTTCTTGCTTTGGACGGGGAGATGATGGCGGCATTTAACTGCGCAAAATGCGGTGGTGACGGCGTGGCATCATTTAGTCTGTCGGAAAACGGTCTTATATGCGGGGAGTGCGCAAAATATGTATCTGATGTGTATCCGTTATCCGAATCAACGGTGTATACGATTCAGTATATATTAAGCTCACCGATCGGAAAGTTGTTTTCTTTTCAGGTAAGCGACCGGGTCTTTGGTGAGTTTGATCATGTAGTAGGCAGTTATTTTTCAAAGCATATTCAAAAGCAATTCAAATCTTTGGAAATTCTTTCGACTTTATCTTGAAATATTATTAATTCTCTAGTAGAATAAATAGGCTGATAAAAGCAGATCAATACATAAAGACGAAGTAACATTATTAATGTGAGGTGTACACAATGAAGAAACTTAAGGCCTTTGCCGGATTGATTCTTATATTCGGGATACTTACAGGCTGTGATAATTATTCTAAGCAATATGATACAAATACTCTTATTGTCAATAAGAACGGATCCGTTGTTGAGGTATCAGTTGAGGATTTCAAGGGATCTTCCGTAAAGGCAGACGATCTTTCAGCTTATGTTGAAGATCAGGTTGGCGCCTATAATGAGAAAGCGGGAAATAAGATAGAGGTTAAGTCAATAGAAGCAGAGGATATGAGTCATGTTAAGCTTGTGTTGGCTTATAAGGATCTAAAGAGCTATGATGAGTTCAATCTTTTGGAGTATTCACTGCTTGATATAGGAGATGTTAAGGAGTCGGAGCTTACAGGCAGCTATACATCTACCGATGACAAGAAGGCTAATCCTACCGACATTATTGCAGCGGGAAAGGGTAAGGTGCTCACGGTTTCTGAGAGTACCGACATAGTTATTAAGGGTAATCTGATGTATTATAATGATGAGGTTACAGTTAAGGACGGGGTTTTATCAACCTCGGGAAAGAAGAATGCAATAATCGTATTCAAATAGAATCATTTTTAGGCAATTAGTAGTTTGTAATTTATAGGTGACAAATGATATTTGACACCGCTATCATATAATTAAAGAAAAGGCAGGTATAAGCTATGGAAAAGTCATTTGACAAGATTGTTGCTCTGGCAAAGTCAAGAGGATTTGTATATCCGGGTTCTGAGATTTACGGAGGACTTGCAAATACATGGGATTACGGTAATCTTGGTGTTGAGCTTAAGAATAATGTTAAGAAGGCATGGTGGAAGAAATTCATTCAGGAAAATCCTTATAATGTAGGAGTTGATTGTGCAATTCTTATGAATCCTCAGACATGGGTTGCTTCAGGTCATCTCGGAAATTTCTCTGATCCGCTTATGGATTGTAAGGAGTGTAAGGCGAGACATCGTGCGGACAAGCTTATTGAGGATTATGTGTTAGAGAAGGGTATCACTCTTGAGAGTTCGGTTGACGGCTGGTCTCATGAAAAGATGCAGAAATATATCGCGGATAACAATATTCCATGTCCTATATGTGGAAAACATAATTTTACGGATATTCGTGAATTTAATCTTATGTTCAAGACCTTCCAGGGTGTTACCGAGGATTCTTCCGCAACTATCTATTTAAGACCGGAAACAGCACAGGGTATATTTGTTAACTTTAAGAATGTTCAGAGAACCTCAAGAAAGAAGGTTCCTTTTGGAATAGGTCAGGTCGGAAAGTCATTCCGTAACGAGATAACTCCGGGTAACTTTACATTCCGTACAAGGGAATTTGAGCAGATGGAGCTTGAGTTCTTCTGCAAACCGGGCACTGATCTTGAATGGTTTGAATATTGGAGAAATTACTGCTATAAATGGCTGCTTACTCTTGGTATTAAAGAAGAGAATTTAAGACTTCGTGACCATGATAAGGCAGAGCTTTCACATTACAGTAACGCAACAACTGATATTGAATATGCGTTCCCGTTTACAGACTGGGGAGAGCTTTGGGGAATTGCCGATCGTACGGATTATGATCTTACCCAGCATCAGAATGTATCAGGTGAGCCTATGGAATATTTTGATGATGAGACCAAAGAGAAATATATTCCTTATGTTATCGAACCGTCGCTTGGCGCGGATCGAGTTACACTTGCATTCTTATGTGAGGCTTATGACGAGGAAGTGCTTGATGCGGAGAAGAATGATGTTCGTACAGTTCTTCATTTCCATCCTGCGATCGCTCCGGTCAAGATCGGTGTGCTTCCTTTATCAAAGAAGTTAAATGAAGGCGCAGAGAAGATATTTACAGAGCTTTCAAAATATTATAACTGTGAGTTCGATGACAGAGGTAACATAGGTATGCTTTATAGAAGACAGGATGAGATCGGAACACCGTTCTGCGTAACCTATGATTTT
>OMSZ01000142.1 GCA_900313855.1 uncultured Eubacteriales bacterium | reverse complement strand
TGTTAAGCAGAATTCAATGAAGATATTAGACGGTGAGACGGATATTCGAATTCCTGATAGTAATGTTTCGCCATATATAACTAATATTAAGAAAAGCTATATACAGGCATTTACTGTAGCTGGTATAATTTTTATTGCTAATACATTAATTGGCGTGATCTTCATGATATTTATGGATCAAAGAAGAGAGCGTGGAGTTAAGCATACTGCGGTTTCAGAGCTTATAGCCAGTACGGTAGCCGTTGTTGTGACTGTATATATGGCATTTTTGAAACCATATCTGCATTTATATATAGAACCTGATTATCTTTATCTCTTTATTATGGAATGCATTTTATGGAGTGTGAAGGTTATGACAAGTATTTCGGCCTTTGCAGTCTGTCTGGCAATGATGTTGATTGGCGTTTATCACTCGATGAGAAACAAAGCTAATGAATAGGAGAGACTTAGATGGAATATTTTGATATACACTGTCATATGCTTCCTGGCGTTGATGACGGTGCTCAGACAATGGAAGAATCCCTTTCTATGATAGAGCTTTCCTATAGTGAAGGTACGAGAGATATTATTCTGACTCCTCATTACGAAAGAACAAGGAATAAATGTACCCGGGATGAGCTTAGAGAGAAGTTTGCAAAGCTAAAGGAAGAGGTTTATAAAAGACATCCTGATATGCGATTATATCTCGGTAACGAGGTGTTGTATGAGGAGGGTGTAATACAGGATCTGAAAGATGGAAAAATCCAGACAATGAACGATACCAAATATGTACTGGTGGAATTCAATATCAGAACTAGCTATAGTCAGATATATGAAGCCGTACAGAAGATTGAAAATGCGAGATTTCGTCCGATAATTGCACATGTTGAACGTTACAGATGTCTGTTTAAACATATTGACAGAATTGATGAATTGACCAGAATGGAAGCATTACTGCAGATGAACATATCAAGCGTGTATGGCGGATTTTTGGATGAGAATGCGAGATGGTGTAAGAAACTGGTCAAAGAGGATTATATAAGCTTCTTTGGAACGGATGCACACGATATGGAAGAGAGGGCGCCATATATTAATGATTACGTTCCGTGGATTGAAAAGAAATGTGGAATAGACTTCCTGGAAAAAACTTTTTCGGAAAATCCGAAAAAAATGGTTGAAAACAAATACATTTTTGATTAAACTATTAATTGGCGTTTGTTAAGAAGAATAATAGGAGATTAGATTATCATGATTGATGAAAGAAATGACGAAATAGAAATTGATTTGCGGGAGTTGTTTTTTGTACTTTTAGGCAGAATATGGATCATAATACTTGCTACTGCGCTTGGTCTTGGTTTGGCTGCCGGATATACAACCGCATTTATGGATCCGGTATATAGTTCAACATCAATGTTATATGTAATGACCAAATCAACAAGTATTACATCGCTTACCGATCTGCAGGTTGGATCATCACTTACTCAGGATTATCAGGTATTCATTACAAGTCGTCCGGTTGTTGATAAGGTTATTGAAGATCTTGAGCTTGATATGGATTATGAGGGATTTGTAGGTACGGTTTCGGTTGAGAATCCTACCAATACCCGTTTTATATATATTACGGTTCGTAATAATGACCCATATATGGCAAAGACGATAGTTGATAAACTTACAGATGTTTCGGCAGAGCGTATGGGAACCATTATGGAGACGGAAAAGCCTAACGTAGCAGATTACGGTAATGTTCCGGAGCATCCTACAAGTCCGAGTCTTACAAAGAATGCTTTGATCGGAGCGGTTCTTGGATTTATCCTTTCTGTTGGTGTCATCCTTGTTCTTTATCTGATGAATGATGCTATTCAGACTACAGAGGATGTTGAGAAGTATCTTGGAATTAATACACTTGGTCTTATTCCTTTGGCAGAGGGTGCATCTAAGAAGGCTACAAGAGGTCATGATAAGGATGCGCAAAGAGTAGCCAAGGAACGCAGGAAATCAAGGAAAAAGGAAAAAAAGGCGGCAGCAAAGAAATAAAACAGGATGTTGTATTATATTAAAGATGTGGATGATATATATTAGGAAGGTGAATTATTCATGAAGATTAATTTTGAAAAGATGGAGAAGCTTGATTTTAAGTCGAATGAAGCGTATAAAACACTTCGAACCAATATCAGTTTTTCCGGCGATGATATTAGAGTAATTGCACTCACAAGCTCTTTGCCTAATGAGGGAAAATCTGCGGTATCATTTAACCTGGCTCATTCCCTTGCAGAGGATGGAAAGAAAGTGTTGTATATTGATGCCGATTTAAGAAAGTCTGTTACGGTTGTTCGTTACGGAGTTGATATTGAGACAAAGGGACTTGCTCATTATCTGAGTGGACAGGCAAAGCTTGAAGATGTTATATATGAAACAAATATAGATAATATGAGCATCATATTTACAGGTCAGACAGCTCCTAATCCTTCTGAGCTGCTTGGTAATGATCGTTTTAAGAAAATGTTAGAGCTTGAGCGTGAAGCTTTTGATTATGTTATAATTGACTGTCCTCCGCTTGGAAGCGTTATTGATGCAGCGATAGTTGCAAAGGAATGTGACGGAGCCATTATCGTTATAGAGACAGATAACGCAAGCTACAAGATAGTTCAACGTGTTAAGAAGCAGCTTGAGCAGAGTGGATGCAGAATATTAGGCGCGGTTCTTAATAAGGTTGAGATGGGTGGCAAAGGTTATTATGGTAAAGGCTACTATGGTAACTATTATGGACGTTATTACGGTGATTACGGTAGCTACGGAGAATCAAAGGAAAGTTAAATGGATAAGGATCGGGCGGGAATGTCCGGTCCTTTTATTGATAAAGGCAGCCTTGATGATACTGTTCTATTATAGAGAGGATTTTGAGTATGTACAAAAAAATTGTAATGATATTAGCCGCATTTCTTGTGGTTTTTATAGGTTGTATAGAGATTAACAGTAATTCAAAAGCATATACAGATGAACAGGAAGCGCAGGCTAAGGCGTGGCTGTCTGCACATGGATATTCACCGGATGCAGGTGGAGCTGCTGCGGCTTATCAGGATTATCTTAATGGCAAATTCGATGAGGAGCTTGGAATAACCAGAGAGACTACTGAGGCAACACAATCGGGTACGCAAAGTGCATATGAGGAGCCCGATTCAAAGGATGAAAAGACAACTGAGGAAAATCATAATAATGATATAGGAACAGGTTCAATCTGGGAAATGATGGGTCAGGGAATGGAACAGGATACCGAACAGGAAACATCAGATACTGTTTCTTCAACGGAGGAGATTAGTAAAATAGAACCTACAACGGAAATCGAACCCTCTACACAAATTGCTTACGAAGAACCTGAGGAGGCAGATGAAGAGGAGACAAAAGAGGAAGAAAATAAGGGTGAAATTACAATGTATCTTTCAGAGAATGCCGATAAGTACAAGGAAGCGGTAACAGTTGTACTCTTGGGTGTACTTGCGGTAGCGATCGCCATCGGAGCGAAGACTCTTATAGGTAAATGATTTTTTTAACTCAGTCGGAGAAATCCCCCACCTCTAAGCTTAGGTGTAGGTGGGGGTTATGTCAAACTATACTCAGTCGGGGTAC
>OMSZ01000143.1 GCA_900313855.1 uncultured Eubacteriales bacterium | reverse complement strand
TGAAGAAAAGTGGTTGGAGTAGTGAGGCTGAATATCTTATTGGGGCGGTACCACATGCGGTGGTTTGTGTGCTGCCGAATGGGGTAAGAAAGCTAGTTTATGAGAAGTTACGTGGAGAGCTGTAATGAATATAGATAAAATCAGAAATACCTCCGGGGGATAACCTAAAACTATACTTCAGAACTTATGAATTACTGGAGTCGGTATAATGGCCACTCCGTATTCTGTTCTAATGTCAGTGTATTTCAAAGAATCCCCGGAATATCTACGCACAAGTATAGAAAGTATCCGAGGACAGTCAGCTTCTACAAATGATTTTGTGGTGGTGTGTGATGGCCCATTAACTTCTGAACTTGATGCGGTGCTGGAGGAGGAGCAAGAGAAATTTGGATCTGTTCTTCACGTACTTAGACTAGAGAAGAACGAGGGACTGGGAAATGCTCTGAATAAAGGTCTAAAGCTTTGTAAGAACGAACTTGTGGCAAGGATGGACAGCGATGACATAAGCAGACCGGAACGTTGTGCAAAGCAGCTACATGTATTTGAACAGAATCCGGAAATTGATTTCTCAAGTGGGACAATTAGTGAATTTGCTACAGTTCCGAAGGCATCTTCTGGTGAGTGTCATTTACCGTCAACAAACAAGGAAATTATCAAGTTCTCCAAGAAAAGAAATCCGATGAACCATGTGGCAGTGATGTTCAAGAAAAGTGCGGTGGAATCAGTCGGAGGATATAAGGAAACGTTTCACCTATTTGAAGATTACTATCTCTGGATTCGGATGCTGAGAGAAGGGGTTATAGCACAGAACATTCCGGATGTTCTTGTTGATGTACGAATACCAGCAGATATGTATCTTCGGCGTGGTGGCAAGGAGTATGCAAAAAACGATGATAACGTTTCACAAATGGCTTAGAAGTATCAGCTGGACATGTGAAATGGATTATCTGACAGGAGCGGTTCCGCATGCAGCAGTTTGTGTCATGCCAAATGTATTAAGGAAAAGGATTTATCAAGGACTTAGAAATAAATGATCAAGATCGTATTTGTAATTAACTATATAACGAACAATGGCCCAAGTAATGTTGTTTTAGATATTATCCATAATCTGGAAAGACCCCGTTATGAGATTTCATTAATCACATTTTTTCCGGGCAATGATCCGGAGATTGTCGAGGAACTGAAAAAAGATCAGGTTCACGTTTATGAGTGCCATACATTGACGCGGAGCAAATGCCTTTTGGGGCAAGACAGAGAATTTCAGGATATTATTGAGGAAGGAAAATTTGATATCATCCATACCCACGGGTTTATACCGGATATCCTTTCTTCCAGATTGCATGCGACGGCAAGGAGAATGACTACTCT
Organism: uncultured Eubacteriales bacterium; assembly: GCA_900313855.1. Taxonomy (GTDB): domain Bacteria; phylum Bacillota; class Clostridia; order Lachnospirales; family Lachnospiraceae; genus CAG-590. Next base: position 5,270 of record OMSZ01000143.1, on the reverse strand, counting down.
TCATAACAACATGTTCGAAGACTATGTCCAGTCTTATGGAAGGCTAAAGGGCAGAGTTTACATTTCCCTTCACATTGCGGCGCTCAAAAAGCTGGATCAATGCGTTTGTTGTTCAAAGTCTGTCTATATTGTAATGCGGCATTATCTTAAAAATACCATGTATGTCCGCAATGGTATAAAGTCAAAAATGGCACAGCATGAAATATCGCGTGATCAGGTAGATATTCCTGATGATTCGACTGTATTTGTTTTTTCGGGCGGTTTGTCTTTCGGGAAAAATGTACAATTTATTATTAGATATTTTGTACAATATCATGATGAAAAGGAATATCTTATTGTTCTCGGAGATGGTCCGGAAAGAGAAGCGTGTGAAAAGGCAGCTGACGATCATGTGAGATTTATGGGTTTCCAGAATGACCCTGCCGCGTTTTACAACATAAGTGATGTTTATATTTCCGCTTCCCGATCAGAAGGCTTTTCCATATCAGTCCTCGAGGCATTATCCTGTGGACTAGGATTGTTCCTGTCGGATATTCCATCTCACAACGAAGTGCTTTCAATAGGGGAGAACTTATATCTGGGTGAGAGCTTCTCTATTAAAGACAATGGTGAAAGCTTCGGGGCGGTGTTAAGCACTCTGCGAAAGAATTATGGACGGATTGACAAAGAATCCATTAAGCAGTTCCAGCAGGAAAAGCTGTCCGACAAGGCAATGACGGAGAAGTATGACAAAGTATACCGAAATATGGTGTCAACTAATAGTTAGGAGTTGGGATGTCTAAAACTATCTATCTTCGAGTAAAGGGTGGCTTGGGGAATCAGCTATTCCAATATGCAGTTGCTTATTATTTAAAAAGAGAATTTCATAGGGATGTCTGCATAGATATTTCTTATTACCAACTGAATAAATTGCTCAATAACCAAAAGAGAAAATTTGATATAAGAAATTATCAGTTGGATAAATTCAATATAGAATCGCATAAAACGCAGTCAAACATACTTTGTCTCGGAATTGATCGAATTGTAAGAAAATTCAAGCAGGGGGGGTGGACCGGAAGATCAGTTGGAATATGCATCAGTGAAGATAATACGACAGTAAGAGAAGACCACAGGAGAAGTTTTAAAATCTTGCAAGAATATTCAGATAAAGATTGTATTGTGGAAGGCTATTGGCAAAATATCAATTACATTTCTCCGTATGCGGATGATTTACGTAAACAGATAAGGCTAAACATTAGTTACCCTGATAAGGTAAGAAAATGGTCAAGTTTGATACATGAGTGCAATAGTGTAGGAGTACATGTTCGTAGAGGTGATTTTGTAAAGCTCGGTTGGGATAAGGGAGCAGAGTATTATTTGAATGGAATGCAATATTTTGTTTCAAAATATCCAGACATACATTTCTTTTTATTCAGCGATGATCCAGATTGGTGCAAAGATTATTTGATGATTGAAAACATGTGCTCAGTTGTTCATATGAACAATAAAGATGGAGATTTATATGAGTTTGAACTATTAAAGAGTTGTAAGCACCAGATAATATCAGAATCTACATTTGGTTGGTGGGCTGCCTTTCTAAATGAAAATCCCGAAAAGGAAATTTACGTGCCCAAAACTGTGAAAGGGGATATTTGGTTGAAAGAATGGACAAGAGGGGAGCTATAAGATATACAATCTTTTAGCGGAACTTGAACCACGAGAATATAAAAAGGAACATTTTCATGGAATTAATCAGTGTCATAGTGCCGGCATATAATGCGGAAAAAACAATCGATAGGTGTATCGACAGTATAGAGAATCAGACGTATGAGAATTTGGAAATAATAATTATCGATGATGGTTCGGTTGATAATACTAAGAAAAGCATAAGGAAACGTGTTGTAAAAGATAAGAGGATAAGATGCATTTCACAAGCAAATGCAGGAGCTGCTCAGGCACGTGCCAATGGATTGAATGCTGCACATGGTCAGTATGTGGCATTTGTTGACTCAGATGATTATATCTCAAGTGATCTTATATTTCGACTTGTTGAAGGAATAAATAAATCTAAATCGGATATGGCTATTTCAACATTGATTACTTCAGCGCAGCCTTATCCTTTTAAGGATGATAAACCAAAACTGATTAAGAAACAGGACTTTTCCAGCTGTTTCCGTGATCTTTATCTGGCATATACTTTAAATAGTCTATGTGGAAATTTATATAGAATGAAAATAGCCAAACAATGTAGTTTTAATACGGCATTAAGAGTTGGAGAGGATCTTACGTTTAACTTTCAATATATTGAGAAATGCAATTCGGTGTATTTGATACCATACCGTGGATATCATTACGTTGCGAATGTATTCTCATCAACACACAAATATAATAGGAAAGATTTTGTTCAGCAGGAGAAAATAAGAAAAATTGTCAGTGAGTTTTGCAATAAAATGGGTATAAAGAACTATAGTGAAGCAGTAGACGCTATGTATCTTAGAAATGTATTGGACGGGATTGTTAATACGGTAACATATGCTCCATCAAAAGAAGCCTATAATTTCATAAAAGATTTCAGAGAAAGCAAGCTATTTAACGCGTTGATTAATAAGTATCCTATTCTTCAATTAGGAATGGACAGGAAAAGAAATATTATGATGGATTTATATTATAAAAAATTTTTCGCTGCAATGGTTATATTAGGAAAAATTAATTACTTACGAAATGATGTAAAGAAACTGAATGTAACAATGTCTTATAAACGATAACATTACAGCGAGATTCACTGAGGACTTTCAATGTTTTTCCTTTTACTTATTGTCGGTATGATTTTTCCATTTGCGGGAATTATATTCGGCTTGGCATATTTTAATCAATTTCGTGAGCCTTTTAGGGCGGCTTTATTGCAAGGAGTTTCATGGTCGGCCGCATTATACGGCTACATAGGCGACCAGGGAAACGATATTTATCGACACATGAGTAACCTGAGTCTTTATAAAGACTTGCCTTTTTATCAGTGCTTTGATGTACTTGCGTCAAAGCATTTAAGGGCCGTATACACATGGGATATCTGGTCATGGGTTATGGCGAGATTCGATAACCATCATTTATTGCAGTCATCTGGAGCACTGGTTGGATATGCAGTAATTTCATACATATTATTCGATTATTTTAACAACAACGATTTCGAGACGAAGGAATGGATTCCAATTTGGGTATTTGTTATATCGATAACATCCCCATTGAATTATGCTGTTGGCATTCGTTATGCAAATGCTTTTGCTATTTTTTGCCTTGCTGTTTATTTGTATTATTTTAGAAATAATAAAGTATTAACTGTTTTATTTTGTATAGTAGCTGTTTTTTTACATCATGGAGTTTTGCTTCCACTGCTATGTTGGATATTAGTCCCTCTCTTAAAAAAACATCGTTTCATTTTCTCAATAGTTTTTGTAATATTACTATTTACATTTAATAATTATGGTTACTATCTGTCACAAATGTCTGGTGGAAATGGAGTGCTGTCCGATCTTGTCTCAAACACGATGTTTTCGGCAGCGGCTTATCAGGAAAACGGTATTAATAACAGTTTCCATGCTATAGTTTCTCGTACCTTTATTATAATCTTCAATGTTTCACTGGTCATAAGAACTAGAGGAGGGTGGAAAGAGGTATGGAACAATGGAGAAGGAAAGGCAGAATATAATGTATGGAATTTGTCTCTCTTGCTCACCATTGCTTCGATATGTATGATATTGCTAATCGGATCAAACGGCAGCAGATTCTTCTTTGTTTCCGATCTTTTTACTGCATTGCTTTTGATTTATAGCAGAGGATATATTCCTCCTTACCGTAGTTTACCATATGGACTTTTTGACTGGATCATATTACTAACAGCTTTCGGAAATTTAGCCTTGTCTCTGTATGATATGAATTGGGGAACGGGTTCGCTTCCTTCATTTTTACTGAGTCTTGTTTTCGGTTACTCTACCAGATGGTTGTTTCCATTTTAGAAGATGAGAGGTATATATGAATAATCAACTTTGGCTAGAAGACATAAAAAAGATAGAGCTTAAGATTTTATCGCATGTTGATAAATTTTGCAGGATCAATAATATTAAATATTTTCTTGATGGAGGAACATGCCTAGGTGCAGTACGGCATAAGGGATTTATACCATGGGATGATGATATAGATATCTGCATGGAAAGACAAGATTATGAAAGGTTTCTTTCTCTTTATAATGACGGAAGATACAAACTTTTGACATTCAAAAATACTCCGGACTATTACTATGGATTCGCAAAGATTGTGGATTCAAATACGACTATGGAGGAGTTGAATGTCAAACCAATAAGCGGGTTTGGAGTATATATTGATTTATTTCCTCTTGATGGACTTCCATCAAATAAAAAAGAAAGAATACATCTACAAAAGAAGATATTATTCTTAAAATCCCTTGTTCTGCCAGGAATGGTCACCGAACAAAAGTATAAAGGATCGTGGTTTGGGAAAAAAGCTTTATACAAGACAACTTCTTTTGTTTATAGTTGGAAAAAGGCATTATATAAAATTGATGATTTGTTGTGCAAAAGCTCCCAAAGAAATCACGAATATGAGTATGATGTTATAGGAGCGTATAAGCCATATGGTTTTGTCAGCACTAAATGTTTTCTTAAACCTATACAAGTTGATTTTGAAGGCCAACGATATCCAATCCCTTGTGGATATGATACATATTTAAAGGCTTTGTATGATGACTACATGAAGCTTCCGCCTGTCAAAGACCGAGTTTCACATCATCATTTTACTGCCTATATGAAAGATAATTCTGATGAAGATTAATCTGATTTATAAAAACATTATTTGTTCTGTACTTCTTCAAATTGTTACTATTGCAAGTGGGTTTGTTATCCCAAAAGTAATTCTTGTCTATTTTGGATCTTCTGTTAATGGACTTATATCCTCAATCAATCAGTTTTTAAACTATATTCAGCTATTAGAAGGCGGTTTAAGTGGCGTGATCATGGCTGCACTTTATAAACCGTTGGCCAATCATGACAAGGAGAAAATCAGCGGAATCGTAAAGGCAGCACAAAGTTTCTTTCAAAAAATAGGAATAATATACATTGTGTATGCGCTGATCATCGCATTTGCATACCCTGTTATTGTTGATACGGGATTTTCATATAAATATACATTTGCACTGGTATTAGTTCTTGCATTAAATCTTATTATTCAATACTTTTTTTGTCTCTCTTATAAGTTATTACTTAATGCTGACAGAAAAGTGT
>OMSZ01000033.1 GCA_900313855.1 uncultured Eubacteriales bacterium | reverse complement strand
GGATGCGCACGGATTCGAATAGGAAGTGAGTCTGCTAAAGCAGACCCGAATCCGGCGCGCAAGACTCGCGAGCGAGTCTTGACAAATATTTTGCGCTGTCACTTTAATGTCATTTTGGTTTGCTATTGTGTTACTGTCGTAAGGAGTAAAACTAACGGATGCTAAGATTATTGATGATTAAACCTGCAAAAAAGCAAAGGGTTAATTAAGGTGATCCGGTAAAATTATCCGTAGTTAAAATTTGATAATCATAATAAATGGAGGAAATAGAATTGGAAACAGTAAAGGTTGAACATCTTGTAAAAACTTATGGTGAAGGAGAGACACAGGTTCGTGCCGTAGATGATGTATCATTTAGCGTGGAAAAGGGAGAATTCCTTTGTATCATAGGCGCGAGCGGAAGCGGTAAATCAACGCTGATGCATCTTATCGGCGGGGTTGACAGACCAACTTCGGGGAGTGTGTATATCGATGGCGAGGACATATTCAAAATGAGTGATGACACGCTTGCGGTATTTAGAAGAAGGCAGGTTGGAATAATATATCAGTTCTACAATCTTCTTCCTGTGCTTACTGCAAAGGAGAACATTACACTTCCGATGGATCTTGACGGACAGAAGGTGGATTATGAGAAGGTGAACAACATAATAGAGCAGTTGGGTCTTTCGGGGCGTGAGGATCATTTACCGAACCAGCTTTCAGGCGGACAGCAGCAGAGGGTGGCAATAGGAAGGGCGCTTATAAATGATCCCGCGATAATTCTTGCGGATGAACTTACGGGTAATCTTGACAAGAAGGCGAGCGATGAGATCATAGAGCTATTAAAGGAAGCCAATAAGGTTTCGGGGCAGACGATAATAATGATCACGCATGACCTTGAGATTGCGAAGCAGGCTGACCGGGTGCTTACCATGGTTGATGGGAAGCTGAAGTGAGAAGGAAAGAGGAAGAAAGATGGATGTTATAAAGAATTTTGTGAAAAGGAATATGGCGCGCAACAGAAAGCGTACCATAGTTACGATAATCGGTGTAATGCTGTCGGCGGCTCTAATGTGTGCGGTCGCAGGCATGGCGGCAACATTTCGTGAGGGAATGCTTGATTATTATAGGACAATGTATGGCTCATTTTACGGAAAGGCAGAGAATGTGCCGGTTGAGAAGCTTTCATATATAACTGATAATGCGCATGTCACAAGGGCAGGTATTTCTTTAGCTGTCGGAGCTGCTATGTCACCATGTGCCGATGCGGATGCGCAGGATACTTATGAGGGTAATCCATACATCTATATCATGGCGTTTGATGACACCGCATTTGAGGATGTTGCCTTAAATGTGGTAGAGGGAAGACTGCCGGAAAACGATACCGAGCTTTTAGTAAATGAGCTTGCTATGCCGGATGATTGGAAGGTAGGAGATAAGGTAACTCTTAATGTCGGACACAGGGAGCTTTTTGGAGAGGATGTTGCGATAGAGGGCAGCTATTTCAATAAAGAGCGGATAATTGAAGATATTCAATATTCGATGTCTGAAGCCGGAAGTACGGAAAAGATTAACACTGAAGATATCGAAGGTGACCACATAACTGATACCGTGCCAAGAGAATATACGATAGTCGGTGTGATGCAGAGTCCGAATAATCTGGTGCAGGTGTTTGGCAGGGGTGGATTTATATGTCTTACAAGAATGAAAGACCTTGATACTTTTTCTGCTTACAGAGATACGGATGTATTCACGGCTAATGTATATTACACATTTGATAGTGCGATGAAGTATGGCGACTACAATGCAAAGCTTATAGAAATGCTTAATGTTGCAACAGACTGGTATGACGAAAGTGATGCGGCTAGCGAAGGCGCAGAAGACAGTGATGCAACCGATAGTGGTGAGACAGCAGATGGACAGGATAATGATGGTACTGTCAAGAATGATAGAGCAGGGAATGATGAAACAGAGAATGATGAAACAGAGAATGATAAAGCGGATAATAACGAAATTGCAAGCATTGCAAAACTATACATGGATTCAATTAAACCCGGTGTCTCTACACAGAGAAATGACCTTGTGAAGTTTTTAGGTGGTGTCGGAGATACGGCAGCAGCAGCGGTTGAGGCACTTGCAGCGATAATAATAGCTATTATTGTTGTCACAAGCGTATTTGTTATAAGCAACAGCTTCCGCATATCGGTATCGGAGAAAAAGATACAGCTTGGCATGCTTTCAAGTATCGGTGCGACCAAAAGGCAGATTAAGAAGATAGTGTTAAAGGAAGGTATGTATATCGGTGTTATAGGAACGACACTCGGAATAATACTCGGAGTAGTGGTTGTGGCGATCCTTACAGTTATTGTTCAGAAGCTTATCGGAGATATTATGATGATGACATTCCGTTTTGTTTTCCCGTGGTGGGTTGTCGCTATCGTAATAGTTATGTCGGCAGTTACCATTTACTTCTCATGTATAATTCCGGCAATATCGGCGGCAAGGATTTCGCCGATCGAGGCTATAAGAGGCAATTGCGAGATTAAGCTTAAGGGCAGGAAATTAAAGACCGGATGGTTTACAAGAAAGCTCTTTGGAATAGGCGGAGTGATCGCGTCAAAGAACTTAAAGAGAAGCCGGCGAAGCTACCGGACGACGGTTGTGTCACTTGTTATCGGGGTGGCGGCATTTATTGCATTAGCTACATTTCTTGATTACGGAAAAAGACTATCTGTAATGATGTATGGTGATTGGGGATATGATATTTCAATTACCGACAGTGGTGGAACCAATGAACAGCAGATGCAGAGGCTCAAAGAGTATGAGAAGCTTAGCGGTATAGAGGGTGTAAATGATTACGCAATCATTAGAGAAATGGCGGTTGCAGTTCCATTAAATGTTGTAGACGATAACTTTAGATCATCTACCGATGAAGAACATTGGGTTATGAATGTTGTTGCATGTGACAGGGCTTCATTTGCAAGATATCTAAAGGAGATAAATGTTGCCGCTGACCCTGCGGAGGCAGTAATTCTTGTGGATGACACAATGATGGCTAATGATGATAATTCATATGAAAAATACAGATTTCTTACATCAAAGGAGGGGGATGTGCTTTCCGTAACGTCGGATATCTTTGGGGACAATGAGGATGCACGTCAGGCTGCCGGAGAGATTTATACTAAGGATATGCAGATTACCAAGGTCACTGATAAAATGCCGATGGGGCTTAGGTGGAGTAATTACGGAGGATATTTAATAGTTGGTGAGGATTATTTTGGAGATAAGCTTCCTGATGGGTTGGATATCATCGGTATGTATTTTAATACGGATACGCCGGATGAGGTGATTGAATCGATAAGTGATATGTTAAAGAGTGATGGTGTGCGAAGCGATTTTTATATTGAGAATATTGCAAAGGACAGGTCAGACATGGAAAACCTTATGCTGCTTATTGCGATATTCTTATACGGCTTCATCATTGTGACTATGCTTATTGCAGTAACTAATGTATTTAATACGATCCATACGAATATGAACCTGCGGGCAAAAGAGTTTGCAATGCTTAAATCTGTCGGAATGACGGGACATGAGTTCAACCGTATGATCCGCCTTGAGAGTATTATGTACGGTGCAAGGTCTTTGATAATTGGTATACCACTTGGTACCATTTTGTCATATGGAATATATAAGGCGATTGCAAAGGAGGCGGATTTCGGTTATGCATTGCCATTTGTGCCAATGCTGATCTCGATGGTGTTTGTGGCGATTGTTGTGTGGATTACGATGCATTTTTCACTTGCAAGGATTAAGAAGCAGAATATTATAGAGACGATAAGGAAGCAGACATATTAAGATCAGTAGGATTTATCGGCAATGTTATTGTGCGTACAAGTCAAAACAGGAATTGATATTTTTTGTAAAACGGATATAATAGAGTATACAGTTTTCTTAAGTAAATGAGGGGGGACTATATAATGAAGAAAAGTATTATAATATTATCGATCATTATTATCTCTATGATGCCGATGATCACAGCGAAAGCGGGTGTGGTTGCTCCGTCAAATGCACCGGATACAGCAATAAATGCCATGAGGTCTGACACAAAGGCCATACAGTCAGAGCTTGATAAAACCGGGCAGGTAACACTTGAGGATGGAGGAGTATACTATCTTTCAAAGGCGATATATCTGTCTGATGGAGATTATTTTGATGCTACAGGAGCAACTATATATTGCGATACATTTATTTTTATGAGTCCTATAGGTGAGCCGAATTATAAGTCGTTGAAAAATGTTACTCTCAAGGGAGGAAAATGGCGCTCGACCATAAAAGACGGATTCACTAAGGCCAGTTTTCACATACGTCATTCCAGAGATATAACTATATCTGATATGGATATACAGGTATCAAATTATGAAGGACATACGATGGAGTTTGTGGCATGTAAGAATATAACTGTTAAGAACTGCAAGATCATGCCATTAGGCAAAGCAAAGAAAGACTCGGTTGAGGAACAGATACAGATAGATATCGCAGCTCCTTCAACCGCAACTGATACAAAGGAAAGAACCAATGGCGGAACCTGCGACAATATTAAAATAATCGGCTGTACCGTAAAAGGGTGCCGGGCTATATGTGCGAACTATGCAGCCAAGGATCAGGGGAAATATGTTAATAAATTTCATACTAATATAACCGTCAAAAATTGCAAACTTACAGGTGTCAGCAGCGAGGCTCTTACCCTGTCTAATACTACAAGTGCTACTATTATCGGTAATAAAATAGTAAGTAATGCGCCTTCAAACAGACGTTATTATGCTATAGGGTGTCATATTGCTATTTATGGAAAGGTTCCCGGTAAGATTAAGAAGCGCAATCTCAAAATAACCCAAAATGAGATTAAAGGTGTTAATTATGGACTTTTGATCTCTTCTTCTACATCGTCTACGTTTAATAAACTAACACTTAAAAATAATAAACTTTATTCAAAAGGCGGGGCGGCATCTGCCTTGTCGCTCAGATCGATTAATAATATATCGAAATCAGGAAACAATACGGAACAGTGGAAGTGATTAAATAGTGATAGGTAAAACTTGAATTGTAAAGGAGAGGTTATTATGCATCAGTTCAGATTACCGGACCATCTTCGTGTGGAGGAGGGCTGCTTTGCTTACATTCCTGAGATGATGGAGGATGTTGTTCCGGACTTGGAATATAAGAAGACTATAATTGTTACGGAAAAAGCACTCAAAGAGCTCTTTGATGAAACACTTGCAACTATCTCTGCAAGCTTTGGGGCGAGTGAGTATTATCTTATAGAGGCGGCAACCTATGACGAGGCAGTTGACCTTGCAAAGTATATTACTATGAAGGATATAGGGCTTGTTATCGGTTTTGGCGGAGGTACGGTGTTAGACCTTGCGAAATTCGCGTCATTTGTCAGCAAGGCATCATATATATGTTTGCCGACGACATTATCTAATGACAGTCTCGCGTCTCCGGTTTCAGTACTCGGTACGGAGGGGCGCGCGCGTAAGACCTTCAAGTGCACCATACCTGATGCAATCTTTGTTGATGTTAATATTATCATGAGTGCGCCGGAAAGACAGCTTTTGTCCGGAATCGGTGATACGATCAGTAAATATACGGCGCTTAATGACTGGAGAATTGCTGCGGAGGAGGGCAGGGAAAATGTTCACGACTTCGCATATATGATATCCAAGATGGCGTTCAATTCTATATGCTACAACGATATGAAGGAGCTTAAGAGCAAGGATTTCATCAAGAGACTGACACAGGCTCTTGTAATGGGAGGTCTTGCAATGGAGATTGCAGGTTCGTCAAGACCGTCAAGCGGCTCGGAGCACCTGTTCTGTCATGCGTTAGAGGAATTATATGCTGATGATGTCAGAGTTCCTCACGGCATTGCGGTAGCTATGGGAAGCTACGCGGCGTGTAAGTTCCAGGGCAGGAATATAGCCAAGATAACAAGACTTCTTAAGGAGTACAATATTCCGGTCAAGCCTTCCGAGTGGAAGATAACGGAAGATATTTTCGTGGGTGCATGGCAGCAGGCGTCTTCAACAAGACCGGACAGATATACCATTTTGAACGAGGCAGAGCTTTCGCGGGAACATTTACTTTCCATATATAAAGAGCTTGAGGAGCTGTAGTAAAGGCACTGTAAAGTGATTAAAGACCGTACCCGTGTGGTGCGGTCTTGTTTATCATTAAGTGCTTTAACTCAGTCGGAGAAATCCCCCACCTCTAAGCTTAGGTGTAGGTGGGGGTTATGTCAAACTATACTCAGTCGGGGTACAAGCT
>OMSZ01000018.1 GCA_900313855.1 uncultured Eubacteriales bacterium | reverse complement strand
GGGATGCGCACGGATTCGAATAGGAAGTGAGTCTGCTAAAGCAGACCCGAATCCGGCGCGCAAGACTCGCGAGCGAGTCTTGACACTTTGAATATCGGAAGGAGAATATATTATGAATGTCAATGAGGAGAATGTTAAATTAGAGAATGTTATCAAGAGCTGCAAGGCGGCTAAGGTTTGTTCTAAGATCTTTTTCATTTGTTTTATGGTGGCAACGGTGCTTACATTTATTTCAGGGATAGTACTTATCGCTAATCGTAAGAATATGGATGAGAAGATTAAGGAAAGCGTTACTAATTCAAATGTTAGTAAAGATATCTCGATAGGTTCATTTAAGTTCGGTACTATTGATGACGGTGATATCAAAATGGCAGAAAGCTTAAAGCTTGAATCATCGATTCCGGCACTTAATGAGTTTTTTGATGAGAATGGAGACTCATCTTCACTTGTTATGGGAATGTATTGTTTATTGGTTGCTGTGATATGCTTTGTTATGACCTTTGCTATATGGACTATTTCAACGGTGTTTGAGACAATATTAAAGGAGGGCAATCCTTTTGCTGATAAGGTATTAAAGCGTATTCTTACCTCTATGATAATTCTTACCGTTATATTGGCGCTTACATCAGGAATGGGTTTTGCAATATTGTTAGGACTTGTGACATGGGCTGTATATACGATCATGGATTACGGAAGACTCTTGAAAATCCAATCAGATGAGACATTATAAGGAGGTCATTATGGGTAAGATTGTTTTAAGATTAGACCGCGTGATGGCTGACCGTAAGATGTCACTGTCAGAGCTTTCCGAGACAGTTGGAGTATCTAATGTCAATCTGTCAAAGATGAAGAATGGAAGGATAAGTGCCATACGTTTTTCAACATTAGAGGCGATATGTGAGGCACTGCATTGTCAACCGGGCGATATATTGGAATATGATGAAACCGTTGTAAATGAGTGATTTATAATTATGTTACTGTTCATATAAAAGAGCCGCTTTATGCGACTCTTTTTCATGTGATTGGTATAAATTCCACATTGATTTTTTTGTACCGTAATGCTATTATGTATAGGCTGATTACAGATTTTTCTTGTTTTTTTGACAGGAAAATGCATTTGATCAATTAAAAGTTAAGATAGGATGGAAAATATTGTGAATAGAAAAATAATATATGCATTAATAATACCGATATTGTGCGCTTTGATCTTTTTTAAACCGGATAGGATCATTGCGGCTGAACTGACAGAGAATACTGAGATGAAAACAGCTTCTACGGAAGAAGTATTGAAAGATCAGTGGGTCAATAAGGATGGTTCGTATTATTATTATCAAAGTGATGGTTCGGTACTTAAGAAGGCAGGGATTAATAGTATAAATGGCGACAAATACCTTCTTGACAAGAACGGAAAGCGACTTTACGGACTTAATAAGGTTAAGGGTAAATGGTACTATTTTGATACAAAAACAGGTCGTCTTTTTACTAAGAAGGGCTGGAAAAAGATTAAAGGGATAAAATACTACGTCAAAAAGGGCGGTGTCTTAGCAACCGGAATTGTGAAGATCGGGAAGACGTTATATGGCTTTGAGAAGACAGGGGAGCTTCGCGGTTTTACAAAACCCTTCAAATATAAGGGTAAATGGTATCGTACTAACAATAAGGGTGTGGCTGAAAAACTTTCGAAAATACAGGTTAGCTGCAGTAAAGCTACCTGCCGTTATATTGATAAGCATACGACTTCAAAAATGAGCAAAAAAAGTAAATTACGTACTCTTTTTAACTGCTTAGAGGCGGGTAATTATGTACCGGGCTGTATTGACCGGAAAGAAACAGAAAAGAAGGATTTTCCTTATAATATAGCAAGTATGGTTCTGTCTAACGGAAGGCTTAATTGCTATGGACAGGCATGTACATTTGCTTCATTTGCAAAGGAGTTAGGGTATGAACCTTATGTTATTGTAATGGATGTCGATCATGCGGTAGTTATGATAGATGGAAAGTATTACGATAATATGGGAGCGAGGTTTGCGGCAAAAGAACCTTTGCTCAAGGATTTTAAGGTATATAAGAAAGTAAAGTTTTAACGGGGAGAAAGATCGTGTCGCTGATTTCGAATGCATTTATTATATTTGTTTTGGCAGCAGTAGTCTGTTATTATCTGGTTCCTGCAAAGGTAAGATGGATAATACTTCTGATATTTTCCTACATATATTATCTGGCAGGAGGTGTACGTTATCTGTTCTTTATTCTGTATTCTACGATAGTTGTCTATCTGTTCGGATTAGCGATCGATCGAATGCAGCAGAAGAATACAGAAGCCAAGGTGCAAAAACGGGTGATCACGTTTGGTGTCCTATTAAGTTTTTTAATGCTTGGCATTGTTAAATACGCGGGATTTTTTGTGGATACATTTAATTCCTTAAGCGGACTTAATATTCCGGGAATCAAGATATTATTCCCGCTTGGTATTTCGTTCTATACTTTTCAATCGGTTGGATATCTGTTGGATGTATATTGGAGAAAGGCAAAGGCTGAGACTAATATTTTCAAGTTTGCTCTTTTTATCTCATTTTTCCCACAGATCATGCAGGGACCTATCGGAAACTATAACCGGTTGGCACCGCAGCTGCTTAATGAGAATCGTTTTGAATGGAATAACATAGCTAAGGGATTGACAAGAATAATATGGGGCTTTGCCAAGAAGATAATCATAGCGGATTGGGCAGGAATTTTTGCCGACGCTATATGGGAGAATCCGGATCAGTATAACGGAGCAGTGCTTTTAGGACTGGTATTTTACGGTATCCAGCTATATGCCGATTTCTCCGGTGGTATGGATGTAGTTATAGGAATCGGAAGACTTTTTGGAATTGAGATGGATGAGAATTTCAGACAACCCTACCTTGCTATATCAATGGCTGATTTCTGGAAGCGCTGGCATATCACTCTGGGTGAGTGGATGATGAATTATGTATTCTATCCCGTATCTTTATCAGGATGGATGGTGAAATTCTCAGGCTGGTCAAGAAAAACCTTCGGAAAGAAAATGGGGCGTGTTGTTCCGATAGCTTTAGCGGATCTTATAGTATTTTTCCTTGTGGGAATATGGCATGGCGCAAGCTGGAAATATGTTGTTTACGGTCTGTTAAATGGTGGTATAATAGCATTTAGCGAATTGATGGGCGGAACATATAGAAATTGGAAAAAAGCCTTACATATTTCAGGTAAGGAAACATGGTATAAGCTGTTTCAGATCGTACGAACATATATAATCGTTAATCTCAGGTGGTTTTATGACCGCTCTGATACTTTGACTGAGGGGAACTACCTTGTAAAGCAGGCATTTACACATTTTAATTGGTCACAGATTTTAGATATAGCTGCAGGAAGCAAGGGTACGGAATTTGTTCCGTACGCGCTTTTGATCATCGCAGTCGGATGTATCATTATGGTGACAGTTGGTGTATTAAAGGAGCGCGGTATTGATGTTTTTGAAAAGATATTAGCACTTCCGGTACCGGTGTCAGCTGCGATCTGTATAGTATTATTTTTGATGATAGGTCTGTTCGGTTCAACGGCAGCTCCGAAAGGATTCATATATGCACAGTTTTAAGAAGATATTATCAGCAATAGGGGTAATAGTAGTGCTGTTTGCAATAATATGGGCAGCTGATTTTGTTCTGTATCCCTGTACGTTTATGAGAAATGATATCCATGCGGTTTCAACAAAAAGCTTTGATGATGTGTTCGTCGGAACATCGCATGGCAAAATGAATATTGATCCCGAGACTATGAAAAAGGTTGATGGCAGAACGGGTCACAATCTCTGTGTTGGCGGTGAGTATCCCGAGGATGTACTCTATCTTATTAAGCTTATGATAGAGAAGGGACATACTCCGAAGAGAATTGTGTATGAGGTTTCGCCGGGATATTTTGTACGTGAGAAGGAAGTTGGTAATAACTATCTTTTGTTTTATCATGAGTTTCCGCTTAGTGCTTCAAAGCTTGAGTACTTTAAGTCGACAATACTTAAGTGTGATTTTCGTACATTGTTTTTCCCTTGGTATGAGTACGCTCTTTCCTATGAGATAAGTCATGCAGGGGAAACAATTAATAAGAAGCTTTCTAAGGATTACAGTGAAGACGGTTTTGAGACGGAAACACAGAAATATCATGAGAGCGGCTTTATAGAGAGATATCCGGTTGAAGTATCGGATTCTGATATAGACCTTCTTGACGAATGGTTCCCTGAAGATATTGTCAAAAAGAATATGAAGGATCTTAAAGAGATCATCAGGGTTTGTGATGACAATGATATAGAGTTTGTAGCTGTGACTACTCCGCTTTCTGATGTGACATTAGAAGCGTGTAAGGAGGGTAATGCGGCGCTTGATAAATACTATTCTGATTTTTTTGAGAAAGCCGGCAAGTCTTATATCAATTTTAACTACGGTAAATATTATGAAATGACAAAGCACGATCTTGACAGCTACACAGATCTTGACGGGCACATGAATGGAGATGCTGCAAGAGAGTTTTCTGATGTGTTAGCGAGAGTGCTTTTGGAAGAATAAAACAAGTAATAATAAAAAGAGAAGATAACAATGAATAATGTATTGGATCATTTAAAAAAACAGGCTATTGAAAGACCTGAAAAAACAGCGTTTTCAGATGAGAAAAGCTCTGTAACATTTAAAGAGCTCGAATCTTATGCAAGGAGTATAGGGACAGAGCTTGCTTTGCTTTCATGCCAGAGAAAACCGGTTCCGCTGCTTATGGATAAAAGTGTTTCAACGATTAAGATTATGATGGGCGTTATAGCTGCGGGAGGCTTTTATATAATATTAGATCCCACGCAGCCGGTGTTAAGACTTAATCAGATTTTAGAAACATTAGGCGCGGATGTGCTGATCACGGAAAAGGAGCACCTTGATCTTGCAAAGGAGCTTGCATTTTCCGGCAAAATACTTTTGGCAGAAGAGTTGGGAAAGAAAGCGGCAGATGATAAAGCGCTTGAACAGATTGAGAAGGAACGGCTCGATACGGATCCGTTATACGTGCTTTTTACATCGGGTTCTACCGGCGTACCTAAGGGCGTTGTTGTCTGTCATCGTTCTGTAATTGATTTTATCAATGAATTTACAAGGCAGTTTGGTATTGATGAGAATGATGTGCTTGGCAATCAGGCGCCATTTGATTTCGACGTATCCGTTAAGGATATATACAGCGGATTGGCAGTTGGTGCTACGGTGCAGCTGATACCCAAAGAATATTTCTCGGTTCCGATGCGCTTGCTGGATTTTTTGGACGATAGAAAGGTTACCAACCTTACATGGGCGGTATCGGCGTTAACTATTGTTTCGATATTTGACGGTCTTTCTTATAAGGTACCGGGAAGTATCAGGCGGATAATGTTTTCCGGAGAAACGATGCCGGTTAAGCATCTGAATTATTGGAGATCATATTATCCGAAGATAAAATTCGTTAATCTTTACGGCCCGACAGAAATAACCTGCAACTGTACTTTTTATGAGATAAACAAGGAGTTTTCTGATGGGGATGTCATTCCGATAGGACGTCCGTTTAATAACGAAAAGGTCTTTTTACTTGACGATGAGGATAAAGAGATCAGGACTAATGGCGTTGAAGGTGAGCTTTGTGTCAGTGGAACGGCACTTGCGTTAGGTTATTATAATAATCCGGAACAGACCGCTAAGTCATTTGTCAATAATCCGCTAAATGATAAGTGGCAGGAGACCATTTATCGTACCGGTGATCTTGCATATTATGATGAAAACGGTGATCTTTGTTTTGCATCCCGTAAGGATTTTCAGATCAAGCACATGGGGCACAGGATTGAGCTTGGCGAGATAGAGACGGCTCTTTATAAGATCGGAGAGATCAAGCAATGCTGTTGTGTGTTTGACGATAAGAAGAACAGGATAGTATGCTTTTATCAGGGCGAGATAACCAAGCAGGAGATCGTGTCAAAGGTACGCGTATATCTGCAGGATTTTATGATACCCAATGTCTTTAGAAAGCTTGATGAGCTGCCAATAACTAAGAACGGAAAGCTTGATCGAAGCTTATTAAAACAGATGCTTAATAAATAATAAGAATATAGATAATTGCGAAACTCCTGCTTTGTTTTTTGCTGTTGTGCATATTATACAGTTCCAACACAGACACGCTTTCGCTCCGTTGTTTACGCAGCGGTACTAAACTCACACTTTGTGTTCGTTAAGTACCGGCGGTCACATACCTGAGGCCTTGGCGAACTTAGTGAGCCTAGTCCGAAGTATACAGCGGAAAGGGTCTGTTTATGGATTCTGTATAATATGCATACACAATTTACAGTTCCGAAGGGTTTCGCAATTATCTAAAATAAGAATAACAAAAAAGGAGAAGATGATTATGGAAGAATTAATGGAAATTTTGGAAGATATTTGCCCGGATGTGGATTTTGAAAATGAAACGGCACTTGTTGACGATAAGATTTTTTCGTCATTTGATATTTTATCAATAGTGAGTGAGATTAGCGAAACCTTTGGTATTAAGCTGACGCCGGCAGAGATCATTCCCGAGAACTTTAATTCGGCTCAGGCTCTTTGGAATATGATACAGAGAATGCGGGGTGAATGATAATGCGGAACAGGCTTTATAAGTTATTATTATTGTTAGTGATCGCATTTACGGTCATGCCGTTTGGAAGTACCATGCACACAGTTAATGCCGAGGTTGTAAATGAAGGATGGGACGAGACGGGTACGGTCTATTATGTTAAAAAGAGCGGTAAGCTTGTAAAGGCAAGTGGTGTCGTTAAAGCAGGAGAGGAATATCTGTATTTTGAAGACGGAGTTGTTCAAAGTACATTTACGGCTCTTAAAACATTCAAAGACGAAGATGACTTTGAAGTATATTATATTGAAAACGGTAAAGCACTTTGTAATTCGTGGAAGACTGCGGCAGACAAGAAGGGTGAGTTCAAATTCTATTTCGGCTCTGACGGAAAGGCTTATAAGGCTGAGAGATTTGCCGGAATGAAGACAACTAAGGTTATATTAAAGACTGTTGAAGGCGCTAAGTATGGTTTTGATGAGAACGGTCATTGTGTAACGGGACTTTGGGCTACTGATAATAAGCTTGTATTCTTTAACAAGAAAACAGGAGTATATGATGCGAAGGCTTCAAAGAAATATCAGAAAGCCGTAAAGAGAAAGAAAACTTCTAAGGATATGCCTAAGAAGCTTAAGAAGGTGTTTGGAAAACCCACGAAGATCAAATCAAGCAACTCATGCAATCCGTTTGATATTAAGCCGGGAGCTTATTTTGACAGCGCTATGCTGAAAAATTATCGCGGTTATAATTATTATTATAAGAACATTATGATATCCATGACAAAAAATAAAAAAACAGGAGTCTATTATATGGATGGAGCAGGTCCGATAGATCTTAACTAATTGGAGGATTTGATGATGAAAAAGAAATTGAACCGGGTGTTCATAACAGCAGCGCTTTTGCTTATGGCATTACCCGTATTACAGTGCAGGGCGGCAGAACCCGGAATGATAGAAGAAGACGGCGTACTTCACTATTATGATGAAAACGGGGTGATGGTTACTGACAAATGTGCTTATAAGATAAATGAAGATGGTAAGGATGAATACTACTGTATCAATGCGGACGGAAGTTTGGTAAAGTGGGAAGGCTTTAAGGCAAATGCAGCAAAAAAGCTTATAGAGCTTGATGCTGTTCCCGATAATTCAAAGGATGCGAAAAAGGTTTTGAAGTGCCTCAAAAAAGCTTTCAAATGGTCATCAAAGCTTAAATATGTCAATATTACCAAGAAGATCAAGAAAGACTCGGCTGCTCTTGAGTATTATTCAAACTATGGATTTTCAAAGTCAAAGGGAGATTGTAACACGCAGGCGGCAACATTTACTGCTATGGCACAGGTGTTAGGCTATGATGCAGTCTTTGTAAGAGGCTGTGTTCCGCAGGCTTTAAAGAACGGGAAACCGGCGAATTTCGGTGCGCATGCATGGACTACTATCAAAATAGATAAGAAGAAGTATGTGTTTGATCCGAATTTTGAGCGAACCAATAAGGCAGGCTGGAAATTCAAGTACGGAGCCAAGAAACATTACAGATATTTTTCAAAGAAGAAGAAAGAACTTAAGTAAGGAAATGGTGATGATATGAGACGTTATAAAAGTTTTATGATAACAACATTAATGCTTGCCGGAATATGTCTTACGGCATGTGGTAATACAGCAGATACAAGAGTTGAGACAGGTTCTACAGAGATTGTTTCGGACAATGAGACATCAGATGATCTTAAGTCGCAGACATCCGAGGATAATACTGAGGATGTGGCAAAGGATGATGTGACTACTGAAAATGCTGATGAAGATAAAGCTTATGATGTTGCTGCAAATAGTGAAAGCGCTGATGGCGTAACGATGTATGCGACGGAAAGTGTCACTCTTCATGAGGAAGCATCAGGTTCGGGGAATGATCTCGGTGTGGTTCCGATCGGCAGTGAGCTCAAGACTTACGAGACTTCAGGGGATTACATCAAGGTTGAATTCGATGGTAAGGATGGTTACATATTAAAGGAGTATGTAACAGAGGATAAGTCGGTGGCTGATAAGGCTGTTGAGGCATCGAAGGAAACAGCGAAGAAGGAGTCTTCGGGAAAGAAATCTTCAGATAAGGAGAAACAGAAGAAGAAGGACAAAGAATGTCTTGATAACGGTCTGCTTAATTAATGTTTCTTAGCGTGATGCATTATTCAGAAGGATTAATGGTAATTCTTTGATCCTTCAACAGAAATAATCTAAACATTATAATAAAATATTGAATTGCACTTAGCTTTCTTTTGTGGGAAGATATAAATGGTATGTTCGACATATGATGTTTTAGGGGGATAGGTGCATGTTATACATTGGGATTGATCTTGGTACAAGTTCGGTTAAGCTGTTACTTATGAGCGGTAATGGTGAAATATGCAATATTGTATCAAAGGACTATCCCATTTTTTTTCCTAAAACAGGTTGGTCGGAGCAAAAACCTGAGGACTGGTATGAGCAGGTTACAGCAGGAATTAAGGAGCTTACAGCAGATGTTGATAAGTCACTGATTGCGGGAATAAGCTTCGGCGGACAGATGCATGGTCTTGTTATACTTGATGAGAAGGATCAGGTTATAAGACCGGCTATTCTCTGGAATGATGGTCGTACCGGAAAAGAATGTGAATATCTTAATAATGTTATAGGCAGGGAAAAGCTTTCAGAGTATACAGGTAATATAGCATTTACAGGGTTTACGGCACCTAAGCTTTTATGGCTTAAGGAGAATGAACCGGAAAGCTTTAGAAGAATTGCTAAGATAATGCTTCCTAAGGATTATATAGCTTACAGATTGTCGGGGGTTTTCTGCACGGATGTTTCCGATGCTTCCGGAATGCTGTTGTTTGATGTTAAAAACCGCAGATGGTCTAAGAAGATGTGCGATATCTGTGATATAAATGAATCCATGCTTGCAAAGGTATATGAGTCCTACGAGGTTGTCGGAGAGATGCTGCCGGCAATAGCAGATGAGCTGGGAATTCCAAGGACATGTAAGATTGTTGCGGGCGCCGGAGATAATGCGGCTGCGGCAGTCGGGACAGGAACTGTCGGTGACGGGATGTGCAACATTTCACTTGGCACCAGCGGGACCATTTTCATATCATCAGACGATTATAAGGTGGACAGCAATAATGCGCTTCATTCCTTTGACCATGCAGACGGTCATTATCACCTGATGGGCTGTATGTTAAGTGCTGCAAGCTGCAATAAATGGTGGCTTGAGGATATAATCGGTACCAAAGAGTATGACCGGGAGCAGGCTGATATAACTGTTCTTGGTGAGAATAAGGTATTCTTCCTTCCATATCTTATGGGGGAGCGCTCGCCATATAATGATCCGGATGCGAGAGGAGTATTCCTTGGAATGAGTATGGATACCACAAGATATGATATGACCCAGGCGGTGCTTGAGGGCGTAGGTTTCGCACTCAGGGATTCTCTTGAGGTGGTCAGAAGCTTAGGCATTAATGTAGAGCGCACAAAGATTTGCGGCGGCGGCGCGAAGAGCCCGTTGTGGCGGAAGATGATAGCTAACATTCTTAATCTTAAGGTTGATATTATTGAGAGTGAGCAGGGACCCGGGATGGGTGCGGCTATGCTTGCCGCAACAGCGTGTGGAGAGTATGCTTCTGTAGAAGATGCAGCAAAGAAGATAGTAAAGATAGTGGATACTGAGGTCCCTGATCCGGAGCTTGTAGATAAATATGAGGAAAGATACAGAACATTTAAGAAGATATATCCGGCGACAAAAGATATATTTTCATTGTTATAAATCATTTTTTTAAGGAGGGTAACACCATGATTAATTCACCAGAGGTAAAGATCGGTATTGTTGCAGTCAGCCGCGATTGTTTTCCGGAGCCGCTTTCTGTTAACAGAAGAAAGGCTTTAGTAGAGGCTTACAGCAAGAAATACGGAGATGCTGATATCTATGAGTGTCCGATATGTATCGTTGAGAGCGAGATACATATGGTTCAGGCGCTTGAGGATATCAAGAAAGCGGGCTGTAATGCTCTTTGTGTATATCTTGGAAATTTCGGACCTGAGATTTCAGAGACACTTTTGGCAAAACATTTTGACGGACCTGTAATGTTCTGCGCGGCAGCAGAGGAGAGCCAGAATGATCTTATTCAGGGACGTGGCGATGCTTACTGCGGTATGCTTAATGCAAGCTACAATCTTAAGCTTAGAAATGTTAAGGCATATATTCCTGAGTATCCTGTAGGAACTGCTGAGGAATGCGCCGATATGATCAATGAATTTGTTCCTGTTGCCCGTGCTGTATATGCATTAAGCAATCTTAAGATAATAAGCTTTGGTCCAAGACCGCTTAATTTCCTTGCATGTAACGCGCCGATCAAGCCGTTATATGATCTTGGTATTGAGATCGAAGAGAATTCGGAGCTTGATCTTTTTGAAGCATTTAAGAAGCACGAGAATGATGAGCGTATACCTGCTAAGATCAAAGAGATGGAGGAGGAGCTTGGAAGCGGCAATAATAAGCCTGAGGTATTACCTAAGCTTGCCCAGTATGAGCTTACACTTCTTGACTGGATCGAGGAGCATAAGGGTTATCGCAAGTATGTATGTATAGCCGGTAAATGCTGGCCTGCGTTCCAGACACAGTTTGGTTTCGTGCCTTGCTTTGTTAACAGCCGTCTTACTGGAATGGGTATTCCGGTTTCATGCGAGGTTGATATCTATGGAGCACTTAGTGAGTTCATAGGCTGCATGGTAAGTCAGGACGCAGTTACACTTCTTGACATTAACAATACTGTACCGGCTGATATGTATAATGAGTCGATCAAGGATAAATTCCCGTATACTCATAAGGATACATTTATGGGCTTCCATTGTGGTAATACATGTTCAAGAAAGCTTTCATTCTGCAGCATGCAGTATCAGATGAT
>OMSZ01000193.1 GCA_900313855.1 uncultured Eubacteriales bacterium | reverse complement strand
TCGTCATAATGAACCAAAAGATCTTATAAAAAAGGTTAAAGGATTTTTTGCAGATCAAGGAGTTAATCTTTATATAGATTGGCTTGATAAAGATATGCCTAAAGTTACAAATTCTGAAACTGCAGAAAAGCTTAAGAATAAAATTAAAACTTCAGATAAGTTCATTGTATTAGTAACTCCTCAAAGTATAGAATCAATATGGATGCCTTGGGAGATTGGGCTTGCTGATCAGATAAAGGGGCTTAACAATATAGCTATTCTACCACTGGTGTCAGAAGGGGAAAACTGGGAGAAAAGAGAATACTATCAATTGTATAGTAGAATTGAATATTATAATGGTAAGTGGTTGGTATTAAAACCAGGTTGTAATTACACTGGCGATGAATTAAGTAAATGGTTATATAGATAAATGTAAGGAGAGGTATTTATGGCAAGGAGAGTATTTTTTAGTTTCCATTATGCAAATGATATTAACAGGTCAATGATAGTTAGAAACAGTTGGGTTACACAAGGTAAAGAGGCAGCAGGCTTTATTGATAAGGCAGAATTTGAAAAGATAAAGAAAACAGGAGACACAGCTGTTCATAGATGGATCAATAACCAACTTAATGGAACATCAGTTACGGTTGTATTAATTGGAAGTGAAACTTTAAGCCGACCTTTTGTAAAGTATGAAATATGCGAGAGCGTAAAAAGAGGAAATGCCATTATTGGTGTTTATATTCATAATATTAAAGATATGCTGACACAAAAAACTTCACTTAAAGGTATTGCGCATACCGTTATAGGTACAAATGGATATGGCAAATCAGTTTATTTCGATGAAATTTGTGATGGACTGTATGACTATGCATTAGATGAGGGGTATAAAAATCTTGGAATATGGATTGAAAATGCTGCTAAGAAGCATAATAAATAGAATGGAGACATAGAAAGTGGGACATAAATATTTGTTTTTTAAAGGAGAACGCAAAAGCGAAATTATAAAAACACTGTAAAACTATCAACTGTAGTCTTTAGGAAGGTGAAAAACTATGAATAGGGAAATCAATTCCTTTATTAATAAATATGTTAAAGAAATCCAGAATAATAGCGCTGCATTATTCTTAGGTGCAGGTTTTTCTAAAAGTGCAGGTTATGTTGACTGGAAAGAACTAATTCGAGGAATAGCTGAAGATTTAGGACTTGAAGTTGATAAAGAACACGATTTAGTTGCATTAGCTCAGTATTGCTATAATAAGAACGGGAATAGGAGTATAATCAACGATACTATTTTTAATGAATTTAATAAAGAAAAAAGCTTTGGTGATAATCATAGAATAATTGCTCGCTTGCCTATTTCTACAATATGGACAACAAATTATGATTCCCTAATCGAGGACGCTTTAAATGATGCAAAACGTGTAGTTGATGTAAAGAGTAGAGACTCACAGCTTGCTCTAACAAGAGCTCACAGAGATGCAATTGTCTATAAAATGCATGGTGATAAAAACAATCCTGATGAAGCGGTTCTTATAAAAGATGATTATGAGAAATATTATCGTGCACATGCAAATTTTATTACGGCATTAAGTGGTGACCTTATATCCAAAACATTTCTGTTTATTGGATTTAGTTTTACTGATCCAAATATTGATTATATTTTAAGTAGAGTCAGAATAGAATATGATTCCAAAAATATTAGGCAACATTATGCTATTATGAGAAAAATCAAGAAATCAGATTACAAAAAAACTGATGGCAGTCTTGATGAAGCTGCGTACGAATATAATAATCGGAAACATGATTTTTTCATTGAAGACTTGAAACGTTATAACATAAAAGCTGTATTGATTAATGAGTACAGTGAGATAACTGATATTTTAAACGAAATAAGTAGAAGAATAAATAGAAATAATATATTTATATCTGGTAGTGCAGCAGAGTATGGTAAATACAAGGAAAAAGAAGCAATAGATTTTATTTCAAATCTTAGCAAGCGATTAATATCTGAAGAATTCAATATTATATCTGGTTTCGGACTCGGTGTTGGCAGTGCTGTTATAACTGGTGCTTTAGAAGAAATATACATGCAGAGTAATTCAATAAATGAGGACAGGCTGCTTCTCCGACCATTTCCACAGGGGCTTGAAGGTTCAAAACGAGATGAACTCTGGAAAAAGTATCGTCAGGATATGATTTCACGCGCGGGTGTGTCAATTTTTCTATTTGGAAATAAGTTAGAAAATGAAAAAATTCAAAAAGCAGGCGGTATGCTTTCTGAATTTGAAATTGCAAAGGAGAAACATAATCTTATAGTGCCTGTTGGCATTACCGGATATGTTGCTAAAGATATTTGGAATAAAATTAAAGAAAAACCAGAAGATTACTATACAAACATAAATAATGACTTGATGGAAGCATTTGAAAAGCTTAATGATGATTCGATTGGAACGGAACAACTAATTGAAAATATTATTTCGTTTATTAAGTTTTTTAAAAGTGAAAAGTATAATTCTGTTTAACTATATACTTATTAATTAGAACTGTGTGTATGAGATACTAATATGTTTAAAGTCTGAGAATACACGATAATATAAAAATACTATGATATGAAGGTACGTTTTATGGTTTATCATATACTTGAATTGTATCTGAGACAAAAAGCGGATTATAGAGAGAAAAGTTTAAAGATTGCTAATGTAAAGAATAATTTAACTGTATCTTACATATGTTTGATTATTTTGTTTGTTATTGGAATAGCAGAACTATTCTTCCCAATACCAGAGGTGCTTATCGCTGAAGCTGTTTGGACTTGTCAAGAAATGTGCAGTCAGAAAATACCCAAAATCTTGGATAAGCAGGAGTCAGGCGGCGTGATGAGCCAGCTCGGTTA
>OMSZ01000148.1 GCA_900313855.1 uncultured Eubacteriales bacterium | reverse complement strand
TTGTACCCCGACTGAGTATAGTTTGACATAACCCCCACCTACACCTAAGCTTAGAGGTGGGGGATTTCTCCGACTGAGTTAAAAAAACTTATATACTATCAATAACAGTTTCCACTACACTTCAACCCTTACTTGGCATCATAGCGATTATACGTCCGGCAAAATCATTGAAGTTCTGTGTCTGCAATACAACACGTCCGGGGCCTGTAAGCTTTGTAATGAAAAGACCCTCACCACCGAAGAAAATGTTGCCTAAGCCCTTAACAGTCTCAATCTCATATTTCACTGTTTTGTCAAACGCTACGATATTACCTGTATCAACCTTGATAACCTCACCGGCAGCAAGCTCTTTTACTACCTGATCTCCATCTACTTCAAGAAATGCATAACCGTCTCCCGAAATATCTTCTAAGATGAAGCCCTCACCTCCAAAGAAGCCAGCCGAAACCTTCTTTGTAAGGGTAACACTGACATTAACACCTTCCTGCGCACATAAGAATGCTTTCTTCTGTGCAATGATACCGGGGGTTCCTGTAAGATTAACCGGTATGATATCACCGGGAACAGTTGAACCAAATGCGATCTTTGCGCCATCAGTATCAGCAGAATAGGTTGCCATGAATAAAGACTCTCCGGCTAACATTCTTCCAAGTCCCTTCATAAGTCCGCCCTTAGTGTTGGTAGTCATGCTGATACCTTCAGTCTGCCAAACCATTCCACCACTCTGAGTATACATTGATTCTCCCCTATTAAGTGTAACCTCGACAGCCGGAACTGTCTTTCCAATAATCTCGTACTGCATTATCAATACCTCCTTTGTTAAATGAACCGGATGTCATACGCATCCATAATATATGCAAACGTCATATAGTGACATTAAGCATCACATTCCTTTTGCCTTTCTGGTGCATGCCTTCATTGCCTCAATAACAGCACTACGCATTCCCTTTTCTTCAAGTACCCTGACAGCCTCGATCGTTGTTCCCGCAGGAGAACAAACCATATCTTTAAGCTCACCGGGATGCTTGCCTGTCTCTAACACCATCTTAGCACTTCCAAGCACCGCCTGTGCCGCAAACTCATACGCCTGTGCTCTAGGCATTCCGTCTGCAACTGCTGCGTCTGCCATTGCCTCAATAAACATGAATACATATGCCGGAGAACTGGAGCTTACAGAAACAACAACATCCATAAGATTCTCCGATATAACCTCACATCTTCCAAAGCCCTTCAAAATGTCAACAACCATCTCAAGCTCTTCCTTTGAAACATATTCATTATGGCATGCCGCCGTAATTCCTTCACCGACAAGTGCCGGTGTGTTAGGCATAGTTCTTACTATCTTAACCTTCTTACCGAATTGTTCTAAAACCCACGACAAAGTTTTACCCGGCGCTATTGTGACAATGATCTGTTCATCTCTTACACTGTCTTTGATCCCCGATATTACCTGCTCATAATACTGTGGTTTAACCGCCAGAAAAACTATATCTGCCTTGTTAACAACCTCATTATTATCCGCTGTGACTTCAATTCCAAGAGAAGCCTTAGCTTTATCCCTACAGCCCTCTAATACATCGGAACCTATGATATCATTGCTATCGGCAATCTTATTCTCAATGATACCCTTCATCATTGCACTTGCCATATTACCGCAGCCGACAAATCCTAATCTCATTTTGTCAAACACCTCCAAATCATTCTTAACATCCTTATCTAATTTACCACATTTAGCTAAAAAAGTCTATTGCGATAATAAGAAAAAGGACACCTATAAGGTGTCCTCACTCCTATGCTATGCATATTAAGATCTAATTAAAGATTAACGCTTCCCTGCTCACCATCTGCTGTATAGTAGATCATTCCCTCTTCAGGCTTTACATAGATGTTAAGCTCTTTAACAGTCTTCTTACCAACTGCTGCAGCTACCTTAGCCTTGATATCATCTGTTGTTACTTCATAACCGAAGCACTGAACATATACAGTCTCAACAGTCTTCTTAGCTGCTGCCTTCTTAGCAGGAGCCTTCTTAGCTGCCGGCTTAGCTGCTGTCTTCTTAGCAGGTGCCTTAGCTGTCTCTTTCTTAGCTGCAGGAGCCTTAGCTGCTGCTTCTTTCTTAGCAGGTGCCTTAGCTGCTGTCTTAGTTGCTGCTGCCTTCTTAGCAGGTGCCTTAGCTGCTGTCTTTGTCTCAGCTGCTTTCTTCTCTACAGTTTCCTTGGTTGCTGCTGCTTTCTTAGCTGCCTCTACCTTAGCCATAGCTGCTTTAACCTGTTCTTCTTTCTTTGTTGCCATGATACAATCCTCCATTTTTCGTAACTAAGTTAGTTACTTTTATTGATGTATGTTAATAACACATGTTGCCTTAACTCAATGAACATACTACTCCAAAAAATAACATTTTGCAACTTTTTAGCGAATTTTCTCTAGTATCGACAAGCAAATAATTAAAAAACTAAAGTTTCATGACAAAATGCACAAAAAAAGAGGGTGATTATCTACACAAATCACCCTCATGAAATTTAACCTTAGTTAAAATATCTGTCAAGCAAACCTTTGAATGCTTTTCCATGACGAGCCTCGTCTCTTGCCATCTCATGAACAGTATCATGAATTGCATCAAGATTGGCAGCCTTAGCACGTTTGGCCAGATCAGTCTTTCCATTGGTTGCTCCGTTCTCCGCATCAACACGCATCTGAAGATTCTTCTTTGTCGAATCAGTTACAACCTCACCTAACAATTCAGCAAATCTTGCAGCATGATCTGCTTCCTCGAAAGCTGCCTTCTCAAAATACATTCCGACCTCAGGATAACCCTCACGATAAGCAACTCTTGCCATAGCAAGATACATACCAACCTCTGAACACTCACCTTCAAAATTAGAACGAAGATCAGCTAAAATATCTTCACTTACACCCTGCGCAACTCCTACAACATGCTCAGATGCCCATGTAAGATCTCCACTCATCTCAGTAAACTTTTCAGCCGGTGCATGACATACCGGACACTCCTCAGGCGGCTGATCCCCCTCATGAACATAACCGCATACACTACATACGTACTTCATACAAAATACCTCCTAAAATATATTAACCATTGTGCTCTGTCAAGCTCCCAACGAGCACACAAACAGCTTCTTAAATAATATCATTTATCCACTTCAAAGTCAAACAAAACGTCAATAACCCACTCATAATAATACCATTATTTATGAGGTTTTGAGAATGTTAACAAGCTCATCAAGATGCATTCCGTTAGAGGCTTTAACAAGCAGGATATCTTCCGGCTGTAATATAGCCACAAGACTCATGGCAGCCTCCTCTTTATCAGAGAACGAGAACACTCTGACCTTCTCGGATTCACTTTTTTTCATCTCATCCTTTATATGCATCGCAAGCTCTCCAATGACATAAACCTCATCGACATTTTTGCTAAGAAGATATCTTCCTATATCCCTGTGATACTCTTCCGAATTCTCACCAAGCTCCAACATATCTCCAAGTACCGCTACGCGTCTGCCAGAACACGGCATATCACACAGCACATTTATACTTGCCTTCATGGAATCAGGACTTGCGTTATAAGTATCATCTATGATCGTGAACTTATTCTCGGCACGAAGGATCTTCTGCCTTGGTCCCTCATAAGAAGCCATATGCTCTACTGCCTTTTCAAGAGAAACCCCATTCTCATTGGCAACAGCAAGAGCAGCAACACAGTTAGCAACATTGTGTTTTCCAAATGCTTTTAATGTAACCTCGATCTGCTGCACGCCATGTACGCAGGTAAATGTAGTATGATCGCTATGGTATGCTATGTCCTTTGCATAATAATCACACCAGCTCTCCGTACCGTAGTATATAGTCTTACAATTAAGACGCTCCGTCTCCACAGCATCCTGAAGCATATCATCATCACCGTTTAAGAATAAGATACCATTCTTTTTCATTGAATGAACTATCGACAGCTTCTGCTTCCTTATATTCTCTCTTGTCTTCATAAACTCAATGTGAGCTACACCTATTGTGGTTACAACCGCCATATCCGGTCTTACCATATCAGATAAGATATCCATCTGACCGTCTTCGCTGATTCCAAGCTCAAGTACAGCTATCTCATCTTCACTGCTCATTCTTGACAGGGTGATAGGTACACCGATCTGCGAATTGAAATTCTTCTCAGTCTGAAATGTTTTCTTTCCCGCAGAAAGCGCATGCGCAATCATCGTTCTGGTTGTGGTCTTACCCACACTTCCGGTCACTGCCACAATAGGAACATCTATAAGTCTTGTTCTTATACCCTTACCTATCCTCTGAAGTGCATCCTGTGTATTATCAACACGTATATATGGTTTCTCTGCAAGCACTACGCCATCATGCTCCGATGTCAAAGAAGCCGCGCCTTTTTCCAGTGCCGACTCGATGAATCTGTGCGCGTCAACATTTTCTCCGATTATAGGTACAAACAGATCTCCTTCCTTAATCTCTTTGGAATTAATACAGACATCACTTATAACCGTATTCTCATCTCCACAAAGAAGAACTCCGCCGGTCATTTCCACTATGTCTTTAACAGTTATGTTCTCCATCTTTAACCTCACAACTCCTGTCATATTAACTTATGATTTTATTCTT
>OMSZ01000361.1 GCA_900313855.1 uncultured Eubacteriales bacterium | reverse complement strand
TAATAATATAATTTAGTAAAATATGCAAGTTAAAATGTATAAGGAACTATCTCTCCCACAATATCACGGTCACTTTCCACATTAACCCTGACATATCTTTTCGTGTGTCCCGTAAACATTTTGCTTCCACTATTAAACTTTGACAGATCAAAAGCACCTTCAACCTCTTCCTCAACAAGAGCCTCATCACTCAATCCCGCAAGTGATGATTCATATCGCAGCTTCTGCTCTGCAGTTAATTCAAGAAGCACATCGCTTCTCTCATTCTTAATATTCTCGGGCACCTGGCACGGAAGCTTTTCCGCAACCGTGCCGTGCCTTACGGAATATTTGAATACATGTATCTCGTATAATTCAAGCTTTTTTAAGTTTTCAACAGTTGCATGAAATTCTTCCTCTGTTTCCCCCGGAAAGCCAACGATCACATCCGTTGTTATCGCAGGTTTATCATAATATCTGCGAATATCTGCTACACATTCCATATACTCTTCTATTGAGTATTTTCTATTCATTCTTTTTAATGTCTCATTACATGCACTCTGAAGAGATAAATGAAAATGAGGACACAGTTTTTCCGCTTTTTTAAGCCTGTCCAAAAAATCTTTAGTAATGATCCTTGGTTCTAACGAACCTAAACGTACCCTCTCAACCTCCGGTATATCCGATATCGCACACACAATATCCGCAAGATCTGTTATAGGCTTACCATTAACACTCATTGTTTTATCGCTATACTCAGCCGGTATATCATTCCCGTCTCTACATACAAATTCATCAGGCTTAGCATCACCCTCGCCTATGCCTTCCATCCTTTCTGCGAAAGATGAAACTGATTTATCATAAATATCCTTGCCATACGAGGATATATGAATTCCGGTCAAAACGAATTCCTTAACGCCTGATCTTGCAAGTCCTGTTATTTCATCGATTATGCTTTGCGGTTCTCTGCTTCTTATTCTTCCCCTTGTATACGGAATGATACAATAACTGCAGAATTGATTGCAGCCGTCCTGAATCTTTATATACGCTCTCTGATGGTCAAGATAAGAAGATGTCAGCCCTCCCATTTCTTCAAAAGAATTGCTTGCTGATATTTCTGTATATATATCCACGTTATTACTTACATTCACGACGTCTGCGGCTTTATCTGCCTTTTGATACTTTACCTTAATACACTCATCTAGAACCTTAACAATATTCTTCTTATTATCATTTCCTATAACAGCATCAACAAAATCAAGCTCTAGCAGCTTTTCATGAGCAGCATTGACATAACAGCCTGCGGCGATCACAAATGCTTCCGGATTTCTTCTTTTGGCGCGCCTTAACATCTGTCTGGACTTTCTCTCAGCTATATTGGTAACGGAACAGGTGTTAACGATATAGAAATCAGCTATATCTTCAGGTTCAACAATCAGTATTCCTGCATTTGCCATCAACTCCTTCATAGAATCAGCCTCATAGCGGTTTACCTTACAGCCTAAGTTGATCACAGCAGCAGTATATTTCTTATCATCAAAAAACTTATTATCATCCATCATATTGTTATCTGTTAAATTGTTACCATCTTCTATTTTATTCATCACAAAACCTCATATAAATAACACGGGCATAAAGCATTTTATAGTTGACTTTTCATTTTCAAAAAGTTATCATAATAAAAGATAAATGCATATCAATTCGACATATGCATAATAATCATTTTTTAGGAGGACAATTACTATGAAATCAGTGAAAATTTCATTAAATTCTATCGATAAGGTTAAGAGCTTTGTTAATGATATTGCCAAGTTTGACGCAGAATTCGATCTTGTTTCGGGAAGATATGTGATCGACGCAAAGTCTATAATGGGAATATTCAGTCTGGATATCTCACAGCCTATCGATCTTAATATTCACTCAGAGGGTGACGATGCAGAGATCATGAAGGTACTTGAGCCGTATATCATCTAATAATCAAGGTCAACACTGTATAGTTTACAGTTCATGCAAGTAGTTAACATAATATTTCAATGATCAGGATGTCTGAATAGCAGACATCCTTTTTCTTAATCTTATAATCTTAACTTTATACTTTTTCATTCTATTCCGGCAAAACAGTCAAAACCTCTATTGTTTCAATGGCAGTTTTAACCAGTTCATCAATAACATCAACAAGCTTCTCCTCCGAATGCTTAATGATATCAAGATTAGGCTTTGTAACAGGATGCTTTGCTACAAAGATCGTGCAGCAATCCTCATACGGCAGGATTGATGTTTCATACGTATTGATCTTCTCTGAAATATCAATAATATCCTGCTTGTCCATGCCGATACATGGTCGAAATACAGGCAATGTACAAACCTCATTGGTACAATAAAGACTCTGCATGGTCTGTGAAGCCACCTGTCCGATGCTCTCACCTGTTATCAATGACAAACAGCCATTCTCTTTGGCAATTGCTTCAGCAATTTTCATCATATACCGACGCATAATGATCGTTAACTCATCATGCGGGCACTTCTCATATATTGCAAGCTGAATATCAGTGAAATTTACAATATGAAGTCTGATAGGACCTGAATACCCTGATACAATCCTAGCAAGATCTATAACCTTCTGTTTTGCTCTTTCAGACGTATATGGCGGGGCATTAAAATAAACAGCTTCCAACTCAACACCACGCTTAGATATCATATATCCGGCAACCGGTGAATCTATACCTCCTGACAACAAAAGCATTGCTTTGCCGTTAGTTCCTACAGGAAGTCCACCTGCTCCTCTTATAATCTC
>OMSZ01000180.1 GCA_900313855.1 uncultured Eubacteriales bacterium | reverse complement strand
TGATTTTATACCTTCCATAATCACTACCACCTTCCTTTGTTCGAACTACCGATAATCATTTGTTATATCCTGAAAATCACGAACTCCTTCTATATAATCCTTATATACTAGCAGCGGATCCTGATTTTTATACATAGCACATATTCCACAGCTGTCACAGTCACTTATACATTTAAATCTATCAAATCCTGTAAAACAGCCATTATCCGTCCTCCTGATCAAATATAACCTCATAAAGGGCATTCTTAAAATCACGAATGCCCTTTATATTATATCACTTAATCAAACAACTTTTCCCCATCAACAGAGAGATTATCTAAATCAACATCCTCTTCCTTGATAGGAATAGTCCACTCATTATTACTCATGGTATCAGTAAATTCTTCATCTAATTTCAGATTATATTTTCTTACATAATATACGAGATCTCCCGGCCATATCCATGTACCATCAGTATATGACGATGGCACACCCGCATTACCTGATGAAGGATCAATTACATCCTCAACTGTTCCTGCACATATTGCAACAGGAATACCAGTTTCCAGATAATTACATATATTATCCTTGTAATCTTTATCATAAGAATAATTAATATAATCCTTAATACTAGGATCAGAATCTAAACCATGAGGCATTTCCCTAAAATAGCCTTTTCTAATTAAATCCATACTTATGACCTGCCTTTCTTCTTAGGATAAAATGTCTTCCATTTTCCTGTATTCTTATACATTGTTGGACCAATAACCATTTTACCGTTTGAATATATCCATAAAGTATCTGTTGGTGCCTTAACCTTAACACCCATCTTGTTTGCCAGATTCTGAGCAAATCCCTCGTCAAGCTTGCCGGTTCCACAAGATAGCAGTCTTATTGCACCTGATTTATAACCAAAATCCTTTTTTAATAATGTTGCTAACCTTCTTTGATCAAGAAGCACCCAATTCCCATTATGCATTATTTTAACTTTTTCCGCAGTACCATGGATAGCTACATCTGTAAAACCAGGTTCTTCTTTTATCCACTTTGTAGCATTTTTTAAGGATTCCCCTTCACCTTTACCTACAAAGGCTGAAGATGCACTGACAACATCAATTTTTCGGGAGCCTAATGTATTGCCAAAGCCCCCATGATAACCAGTTCCCATTATGATACCTCCTTTTTCTTAATTGAGGCACCATAATCACTTATAAAGCTGTATATCTCTATTCCAGAATCTCTATACTTCTTAAAGATATAATCCGGAGCAGCGCCATATACAATTATGGCTTTCGGATTCAAATGGTTGACAACTACGTCTAGACCATCTATAAAAATCTTTCTATCAATTCTGTTCTTTATTGTACCATGTGTACCAATAGCTATTACGCATCCCTTAGATATACCGTCTGAGCAGCATTTATATGTACGTCTGTCACCATAACGAAGATTTGGAATGACCATAATACCATTCGTTTGAAGCCAGGCACCTATAGCTCTGCTTCTGTATATATTCCACAGCTGCATGACTAAAGGCATGTCCCGATAGAGACTAAAATCCGGTAATATAATACCATTGAACTTACGTAGCAGTTCTAGATATCTTTGGGGATTACGCCACAAACGTTCGAATAGATAATCATCTTCATAAAAGTGTATCCAGCAATTATAATCCTTGGAGGATACAGCTTTAGAAAATGGAATCAGCCGATTAGGTATCTGATATGTTGGTGCAATTACTGGGAATTCAAACAGTCCAGCATAGCTCGCCATACACACCAAAAAAGCATTAAATACATCTTTACAATTAGATCTTTTACTATTAATTCTACTCATATTAAGACCTCCTTTCTGAGGTTACAACTGGAGAAGAGCAGACTATCCCCTGAGGTTCCGTTCGAGGCTTAATATGAATTGCTTAGGTTCAAATAGAAGCACTCGAACTTGATTAAATAGTTGAAACTTAGTCTGTTTTTTGTTACTATAATAAATGCTTAGGTTCGAGTAGAAACACTCGACTTGCACTATATAGGTAGTTAGCGCTATCTATATAGTGCTTTTTTATTACTTTCATAAGAACACCACCTCCTTCGTTGTAATTTTTAATAAAAGCTTATGATACAAAGCTATTATTTCTCATATAACTATTCCAATATGATATCTTCTTCCGCCAGATTATATATATCAATTCTATTCTGAATATCCACAGTATTGACAATCCAGTTTCTCATCATACAAAGCTTTATAAATTCACTAATCCTATTGACTCCATTCATTTCAGATAATGTAATTACAACACCAAACTGAAGACTTCTATCAGTACTTGAATCAGATCTATCCTTGCTTTTAATGCTCAGCCCCCATAGTCCCGACTCATACTGTTTTTTTGCTTTACCATTGTCTCTAACCTTCTCAGCGATATGCTTAACATTATCCCATTTACGGTAGATCTGTCTCATTTTCGCTTCGTACAAAGCCACAAAATCACCTTCAGCCTGTATATTATTATCAATTGACTTGATAGTTGCCTTACCATCCTTTTCCATTATTCGTCCAAAATGAATATCCAATTCTGTACTTGTATAGTCTACACCTTGATTCCTATCACATTTAGGAAAATATACCAATGTTGCCTTTGCAAAGTACGGAAACCCCTTATCATCACGAGGAACAGGAATATTATAAGTAAATGTCTCATATTCTTCAGCTGTTCCGTTAATATAAAACTTTATTTCGTTATTCTGTGATGTAAGAATATCCTCTATCTTTATTGGAACAATGCCATACCCCATTTTGTCAGAATTAATATCTTTACGATTCCATCCTGCTGCCGAATCAATAATCAGTGCCTTCGCAACTTCTCTGCTGAAGCCCATAATATGTATCAGATATGCCATCTTCCTTGTAATCCATGGAGCAGCAAAGGATGTCCCTGAAACAAATGCCTCACCTGTAGGATCACATACCTTGATTTTCTTATCTGTATCACCACCATAATATGATATATCAGGTTTATAGAAAAAGCTTAGTACCGGTCCTTTTCTGGAGTAACTTGCCGATTTATTATTAAAGTCTACCGAATTAACAACCAAGGAATTCAGCGAATCCGCAGGTGATCCTATCTTCATATTCTTATTATCACCCTTATTATTTGTTCCTGCTACAATAAAGATAACATCATACTCATACTGTATTCTATCCAGTTCTGCAGCAGCCGGAGATATAAAATTAGGTTCAATCTCAATCGGTGAGCCTAAAGATAAATTCCACACCTTTATGTCTCTATTCGCAGCTACAATATCCCTAATCATTTTTATAACAGTTACAAAATAAAATCCTTTCTGAAGAGCAACCCCAAAATGTCTTACTCTGAAACGTCCACAGTTATCCTCCAGCTCCGGATTAAATGAAGGACCATCCACAATAATAGATGAGACTGCAGTGCCATGTTTTTTGTCATCAGTTCCTATAGGTATTTCTTCCACAAGACAATT
Source organism: uncultured Eubacteriales bacterium (assembly GCA_900313855.1). Classification (GTDB taxonomy): domain Bacteria; phylum Bacillota; class Clostridia; order Lachnospirales; family Lachnospiraceae; genus CAG-590. The sequence continues at coordinate 229 of OMSZ01000180.1, read as the reverse complement.
CCTGTAATCTACCCATTTTGAGAAATAAACACTGTCATCAAAATGAGTATCAATCACACCGACAATCGGCTCATTTGCAGGATTTGGAATAGTAATTATGTCTTCTTCCGCTACTACCGCATTATAATCAGCCTTTGAAAAATCATATATCTGAGCAGCAATCATATAAGGCATACTATTATGCAACAATTCCAATTGTTCTTTTTTGAGAACTACAGTAGCATCATCT
>OMSZ01000317.1 GCA_900313855.1 uncultured Eubacteriales bacterium | reverse complement strand
GAGGAGGTGCGGGGCGTGTCGGGGCTGTTTTGTGCAACGAATTACATCATAAAAAGGACTATGATGTAATTCTTGTTTGCGACTCCAAACACTGGGAACGAATATATCATATAGATGAAGATATACCGGTGCGAGAAATAGTTGTTAAGACCCTAGTGCCTGGCTTTCCGGAAAAGTTATTAAAGTGGAAACGCTGCATCAATGATATTAGAAAATACATTAAAGAAGAAAAACCTGATGTTATCATTGCTACTCAGGCTATGATGTTCCTTTGTTCATATCTTGCAAACAGAGGACTTCATGTGCCTATCATAGCGGCAGACCATACTTCATTTTCTCGAAAAGTTAATCCTGTTATAGATTTTGTAAGGTATAATCTGTATTCAAAGGCTGACGGTTTATCAATTTTGACTCAAAAAGACTTTCGCTTATTGGGCGACAAATATCCCCAAAAGAAAGTAATATATAATCCGTTATCCTTCCCTGTGCTTGACAAACAAGTCGTTCGACGTAAAAACATCCTTTGTGCAGGACGACTCGAAGTATGGGAGATAAAAGGATTTGATATCATGATTAATATATGGTCGAGAATTCACGCTAAATATCCCGATTGGGTACTTGAAATTGCTGGAGATGGCGCCGAGGCCTCTCAGAATTATATAAAGCAAATGTTAGTCGAAAAGAACGTTCAAGATCATGTAAGACTGTTGGGAAGGGTGAGTGACATGAAAAGCCTTTATGCAGAAAGTAGCATCTTTGCATTATCATCAAGAATGGAAGGATTCCCCATGGTTTTGATGGAAGCAATGTCCCAGGGATGTGCTTGCGTTGCATTCTCCGTTGGAGGTTCATCAGATGAAATGATGTCTGATAGATCAGGAGCGCTAATCAAAGATGGCGATGTCTCATCATTTGAAGCTGCATTAATAAGACTGATAGAAAACGAGAAAGAACGAGAAGTGTTTTCTCAGAATGCGAGAAAAGAAGTTTCGAAGTTCTCAGTTGCAAAATTTGTTGATGATTGGGAAAAATTAATAAAACAATCTTTAAAATGAGAATATTGTTGCCGTGCGATAATTATTTGTTCCGCTATAAAGGGGATATATATGCAAAGAGTCAGGAGGAATATGACCTCTTTAAGAGATATATTCGGGTATTTGATTTTATGCGTCTTGTAGGACGATGTTCTGATGTTGATAAGCTTAAACCAACATATGTTCCTATACGTGATAGTCGAATCGAGATTGTTACACTACCCATGTTTCGTGGGCCATTTCAATTTCTGAAAGTTTTTAATGAAATAAAGAAAAGAATTAAAAATGTATATGATGGAGTAGATGCTGGAGTACTACGTCTTCCTTCCATAATGGGTAGTTATATGGGATATGGAATGCTACGTCGACATATTCCTTATATTGCAGAGAACCTTTATGATTCACAGGATGGGTATAGATCCTCAGATAGATTATCAGAAAAGTTGTTATGGCGTTTAATGGATTATCTGCAACGACATTTGTGTTATAAGGCATATGGAGTTTCTTGTGTAACTCAATATTATATGCAACGCAGGTATTATACAAAAAAAGAGGATGGTTTCTCTTCACATTATTCAACCTTAGCCTTATATCCGTCATTCTATACCGCACCAAGAAAGTTCCCTTCCCATAAGAATTCCTTCAGTATTATTCACATCGCAAATCCTGTTGTAACAAAAGGGAGGAAAGGACATGAACAAATGATATTAATGTTAGAGAGTGTCGTAGAAAAGAATATAAATGCGAATGTGATTTTTATAGGAGGAGGTACAGAAAAGGAAATCAATAAGTTAAAACAATTTGCTAATGAATGTGGTGTAGGCGATAGAGTTACTTTTACTGGTTACCTATCTAAAGATGAAATAAGAAAGTTACTATTAGAGTCTGATCTATATGTTATGCCAACGAAAGCTGAGGGTTTGCCTAGGGTTGTTATAGAAGCAATGTCCGTCGGCTTACCTTGTATTTCATCAAAAGTATCGGGACTGCCAGAGTTACTAGATAATCATTATCTAACAGATTACAATGATGTAGATACAATGGCTAATCTAGTAAAAGAACTCTTGAGTCAGCCAAGGATATATGAAAATGTAAGCAGGGATAATTTTGAAAAAAGTAAAGCATATGAAGCCTCTATATTAGAAACGAGAAGAGATCGGTTTTATGCTAATCTTAAATCAAAAATAATTTAGAAGTGTCTGCTAATACAATAAACAAATATGTTTCAAGGTATGTCATCTTAAGGACTTGATATAATGCATGTCTTTAGTAAAGATGCTGTGTTATTAAGTCATGATTGCTATCATTCATCACCAATAGTTTCATAGTGGTATGCAAAACAAATAGTATATTTAAAATGAATATTATAAAAAACAAGTATTCTTTTTCTGATAAGATCCAGTTAGCATGGTGGCTACTTCGAACCAAGTTAATAGACAAACATGCAAGAATATTTCGCTTCCCCTTAATCATTAGAGGTCGTGATTATATTGATTTCGGTGAATGTCTTACCTTAGGTGTTGGATGCCGGTTTGATTGTTTTAGCGACAGTAAAGGAGAGATAAAGTTGAAGTTTGGGAAGGATGTCCAAATTAATGATTATGTCCACTTTGTGGCAATGAACAGTATAATCATTGGTGATAATGTCCTTATAGCGTCCCATGTGTTTATCTCAGATAATGGTCACGGATCGTATAAGTGTGATTCATGGGATTCCGACCCAAGAATACCACCTACAGAAAGGGAATATGCAACTGCCCCGATAG
>OMSZ01000186.1 GCA_900313855.1 uncultured Eubacteriales bacterium | reverse complement strand
TTTTTCTGATGAAGAAAACGATAATGATATTAATATATATATTGATCTTTCATCGGTAGGCAAACCATCGGGTAAGAAGAAAAATAAGACGGGTTCTATAAAAACTCTTGCACCATGCTTAAATGATAATATGGATGGTGTCAATCCATTGATAGGCAGGGAAGATGAGCTTGAACGGACAATTCAGATTTTGTGCAGAAAGGATAAGAATAACCCGCTGCATTTAGGTGAGCCGGGTGTTGGAAAAACAGCGATAACGTACGGTCTTGTTCAGAGGATCAATGATGGAAATGTTCCTGATGAGCTTAAAGGAAGTAAGGTTTTTGCGCTTGATCTTGGTGGAATGCTTGCAGGCACTCAATATCGTGGAGATTTTGAAAAAAGATTCAAGAAGGTTTTATCAGAAATAGAGAAACAGGAAAAACCTATCATATATATTGATGAGATTCATAATCTTGCCGGAGCCGGTGCTGCAGGCGAAAGCTCATTTGATGCCGGCAATATGTTAAAGCCATATCTGTCAGCAGGGCATATTAGATTTGTTGGTGCTACAACATTTGAGGAATATAAGAAACATTTTGAGAAAAACAAAAGTCTTGTCAGAAGATTTCAGAATGTAGAAGTAAAAGAGCCGTCGGAAGAAGATACATTAAATATACTCAAAGGATTAAGGGAAAGCTACGAAGAGTTTCATCATGTGCGCTATGATGATGAAGTCTTAAAATATGCTGTGACAATGAGTGCAAAGCATATAAATGAGCGCTATCTGCCGGATAAGGCAATAGATTTAATGGATGAGGCAGGAGCCTATTGTAAGCTGAATTCTAGAAAAAACCATATGATTGATGATGGCTGTAACGATGACGAATCAAAAAACCTCCCATACGGAACGGTTGATAAAGATATAATTAATACTGTGCTTACAAAGATATGTCGTGTTCCTATGGAAACTGTTAATACAGAGGATACAGAGGGGCTTGCAAACCTTGATGAAAGGATGAAGGGATTAATATTCGGTCAGGATGAAGCTATCTCACAGGTTGTCAATGCTATCAAGTTCTCCAAAGCAGGTCTGCTTGAGGAGGACAAACCGCTTGCAAGTCTGTTATTTGTCGGACCTACGGGTGTAGGTAAGACAGAGGTTGCAAGGACACTTTCAAAACAGTTAGGTGTTAAGCTTATTCGCTTTGATATGAGTGAATACGGTGAGAAGCATGCAGTTGCCAAGCTTATAGGTTCACCTGCAGGATATGTGGGTTATGAGGAAGGCGGTCTGCTTACCGAAGAGATAAGAAAGAATCCGTTTGCTGTATTACTTCTTGATGAGATTGAGAAGGCTCATTTTGACATTTACAATATTCTTCTTCAGGTTATGGATTACGCGACTCTTACAGATAATCAGGGCAGAAAAGCTGATTTTCGTAATGTTGTAATTATTATGACTTCCAATGCAGGAGCTAACAGGATAGGCAAGAAGGGAATTGGATTTGGAACAACAGCATATGACAGTAGTGTTATCATGGATGAGGTTGAGAGGGTATTCCAGCCGGAATTTCGTAACCGTCTTAACAGAATTGTTGTATTCAACGGCATGGATGATAATATGGCTGAGAGAATTGTTGAAAAGAAGATGGGCGAGTTGAAGGCTATGCTTATTAAACGCAACATCTCAATGTCGGTTGATGAGGCAGCAATTAAGCTTATTAAGAAAAAAGGTATAAGTGAAGAATTCGGAGCACGGGAGATTGACCGTATTATCCGTAACGAGATCAAGCCTTTGTTAGTTGATGATATTCTGTTTGGCAGATTGAAGGATGGAGGTGAAGTAACGATAACTGCTGAAGGTGATAAGTTTGTGATAGACTGATTCTGCTTTATTGAACAAAGATCTTTATTGGGAGGGATTGGCACAATGGCAGTATATCAGTTAGATGAAGATGAAATATATTTTCCAAGACCGGAGCTTGCGGATGATGATGGACTGCTTGCAGTAGGAGGAGACTTATCAGTAGAGCGGTTGCTGCTAGCCTATACTAATGGAATATTTCCGTGGTATAATGCCGATCAGCCAATTATGTGGTGGTGTCCGCATGAGAGATTTATCATAAGACCTGACAAAATCCATGTTTCGCATTCTCTTAGAAAATTCATTAAAAAGCATAAGGTAGATGTTATGTACAACAGGGATTTTGCTGACACGATGCACAGATGTCGCTTAAAACGCGAGTTTGCAGAGGGTACATGGATACATGATGATATGGAAAACGCTTATGGTGCTCTTTATGATAAAGGTTATGCAATGAGCGTTGAAGCATATACAGATGGTGAACTTGCAGGAGGTCTATATGGTGTTGTGATCGGAAGATGCTTCTACGGTGAGAGTATGTTCTCCGATAAGGTTAACGGTTCAAAGCTTGCACTTGTAGGACTTGCCAATCTGCTTGTGGACAATGATTTTGTTTTTATTGATTGTCAATTCCATACTGATCATTTGGAGAGTATGGGTGGGGAAAGGATATCATATAGAGAATATATGGAGCTTGTTAATAAAGGAATGAATTAATATAAATAATATATATTTGTTCATTAAGAAATTGAGGGTGTTGGTTTTACTGACACCCTTT
>OMSZ01000149.1 GCA_900313855.1 uncultured Eubacteriales bacterium | reverse complement strand
CCCTATGGTTGGTATGACCGTTTCAACAGCCGTTTCCATCGAGGAAGCTGCTAAGGCTGGCAAGTTCTGATCACAAAATCATATTTCACATAACGAAAAGGCAGATGCTTAAGCACCTGCCTTTTTCTAATTCACAGCAAATTATATACAAGCTGCTCCATTGTTTCGTAAGTCCCAAAAGTTACGCAAACATCTACTTCAACTCTCATTACGTTTAGGCTCAAAAGACTTAATCTTCTCAAATTCTTCAGCCGGCATCGGCTTAAAGAAATAATAACCCTGCATTTCAGAACCGCCTTTACCGCGAAGGAATTCTGCCTGTTTTTCAGTCTCAACGCCCTCAGTGATAATATCCATTCCCAATGCTTTGATCATCCTTATGATGTAACCTACTATTATCCTTCCTTTTTTGCGGTCGCCTGCATCTGTTAAGAAGCGAAGATCCAATTTAATACGATCCACCATAACCTCTTTCAGCATATGAAGCGAGGAATAACCGCTTCCGAAATCATCCATTTCCACCTTAAAACCGTAGGTCCTCAACTTATCCGTTGTTTGTATCAGCAGATCAAAATCCTCAGCAAACGCAGACTCTGTAACCTCAATCCTTAACTGATCGGGAGTCAGATCGTAGGTCTTTATAAGATCACGAAAATGTTTACACAGATCCCTGTCATCACGGATATCACAACGTGACACATTCACGGAAACATATCTGTGCATTCCCTGTTGATTCCACCTGTGAAGATCCTGACATACCTTATCCCAGACATAAGAATCCAGATTATATATAAGCCCCGAATCCTCTAATATAGGGATAAAGCCTGATGGCGGCAGCCAACCCAACTCATTATGCTTCCAGCGGCAAAGTGCCTCTGCACCTGTAATCTTTCCAGAATCATAATCCACCTGCGGTTGATACCATACCTGAATGTCCCCTGCCTTAAGCGCTACCGGCAGCTGATTGATAACCTCCGCAATATGTTTACCCTTTTCCCACTGCTCAGGGTTATAGAACTCATAACCGTCGCTTCGTATATCATGAACCTTTTTCTCTGCCACACGGGCATAATCTATCATCTTATCAATGTCGGCGTTAATATAATCATCAGGCGTAAGCACATAAATGCCGCCACAGATCTGAACCCGGTTTTCTTTGTCAAGATTAATAAAATAATTTCTCACGGCATCAATTACATCATGCTCATCACTTAAGAGCTGCTTTTCCCCTCCCGAACGACGAAGAACCGCAAAACGATCAGCTTCTATACGGCACATAGCCTCCTTGTCAGACAAGGTCGCCATTGTCTTATCAGCCCAAAACCTAAGCAGATCATCGCCGCCGTTTCTTCCCAGGCTGTCATTGATAAATTTGAAATTCTTAATGTTAACAAATACCAGCATATACGGAATATCATAATTTGAATGAAGTATTTCCGTAACACGTTTCCGAAAACCTGTCATACTGTAAACACCGGTCAGAAGATCATAGTCGATCAAATGCTCCATTTTCTCCTTCTGTTCCCTGCGAATGCCACGATATCTCTGTATCGTAATTATTATCAGTAAAATAAACAGAAAGATCGCAAATATGATTATCAGGCCGTATTTATATATATAATCGGAAAAAGAATAATGATACAGCGGCCTTGAAGTATAATCCAAAACAAATGCCTGCCGACGCGTATCAGAAATAGTTGCTATTCCGCGGTTAAGGTTCTCTATTATCTCCCTGCTTTTTGGGGTATCCACAGCACCTGCCCGGAAATCCATGGAAAACATCGCATAGGGTTGCATAACAAGATCCGAATATCCCGGTTTCTGCAGGATATAGCTCCACACATAAGAGTTATGCAGCAAAGCATCAACCTCTCCGGAACGAAGCTCCAATACACATTCAGACATTGTATCGAACATTTTTATTTCTATGCCAGGATAAAGCTGCTTAACGGTATCAGCTCCTCCACGCAAAGAACTAAGCATTCCTACCTTAAGACTTCCAAGCGGCGGCATCTTCCGATCACTATCCGTCACCAGAGTAAACGGAGTTTTTATCATATTATCAGAAACAAGAATCTGTTGACCTGAGGCACTTAAAATTGCACTTCCAAACGGCATAACAAGATCATAAGTCTCGTTATCCAAAGCATCCTTTAATGTATCCTCCTCAATTGTCTTAAATTCAACAGTATATCCTGCATTCTCGGCTGCATATCTCATCAGATCAATTCCGATACCCGTATTCTCACCGGTATCCTCATCAATATAAAAAATGGGACATCTATCTGCCGGCACACCAACAATAATAGTTTCACCCTCATCATTACCGTTCATCGCATAAACCGGCATATTGATCAAAGGTAAAACCAGCACGATCGATAATAAAACTGTCAGAAATCTTCTATATCTAAAATCTTTCATAATGCCCCCACATTATCAATGTATTTATAGAAATAATTATATCACAATTTGCCCAAAATATAAAGTAAAAAAGGGCCTGCATTTTCCCAAGATGGGTGTGTAACCATAGAATATATAAAAAATAAAAAAAAGCAATATCAAGGATAGTTTCCCAAACATTTCCACTTGGATCAATTCGATTTACACCATCATTTCCACAATATGTATAAAGATGTAAGCTAATGTTAATGAGATTAACTTAGTTTTGTAATACATCTATAATTACCATTTCCTTTTGAGTATTCGACATCCTCTCCAAGGTTAATCCCACATGCACTGTAAAATTTCATATGTTGTGCATAACTATTGTTACAGTTCTGTGCAACATATGGAATTGTAAGATTAAGAATATATATGGCAATGCTATAAGTTATTTTTCAACTCTTGAATTTTAATTCTTTCTTTAATTAAGCTCTCATCATATTTTTCCATATAAGAAAAAATTACAAATACATTTT
>OMSZ01000344.1 GCA_900313855.1 uncultured Eubacteriales bacterium | reverse complement strand
TGTGGAGTAACCACAAACCCGTCGTTAATTGCCAAAGAGGGAAGAGATTTCAACGAGGTCATCAAGGAGATCACCTCAATCGTAGACGGACCGATAAGTGGTGAGGTTAAGGCTACTACGGTTGATGCAGAGGGCATGATCAAGGAAGGAAGAGAAATAGCAGCGATACATCCTAATATGGTTGTTAAGATTCCTATGACGGTTGAAGGTCTTAAGGCAGTTAAGGTGCTTTCTGCTGAGGGTATCAAGACTAATGTGACTCTCATTTTCTCAGCTAACCAGGCGCTTCTTGCAGCAAGAGCGGGAGCAACCTATGTTTCTCCGTTCCTTGGAAGACTTGATGATATCAGCTCGCCGGGAATAGAGCTTATTGAGCATATTGTTGATATTTTCAGTAATTATGATATCGATACACAGATAATTGCCGCAAGCATCCGTAATACGGTTCATGTAACAGAGTGTGCGCTTGCAGGAGCAGACATCGCGACAGTACCTTACGGTGTTATCGAGCAGATGACAAAGCATCCGCTTACAGATCAGGGTATTGTTAAGTTCCAGCAGGATTATAAGGCTGTATTCGGAGAATAGAGAAAGCTTAGACTTAAGATACCCGGACCTTTTATCAAAAAGCAGGCGGGGGAACAGATAAGTTAAAGGGTATATGATGTAAAGGAGGAGAGATATTTGGATATTACAGAATTGATTGATGAGGGAAGAACCGCGCTTGGAATAGAATTCGGTTCGACAAGAATTAAGGCAGTGCTTGTTGATGAGGACGGCAAGCCGATCGCATCAGGAAGTCATGCATGGGAGAATCAGTATGAAAACGGAATCTGGACATATAGTCTTGATATGATCTGGAACGGTCTTGCAGATGCCTACTCAGATCTTCTGGCAGATGTTAATCTTCAATATAATACTGTTATAAGAACAGTTAAATCTATCGGTTTTTCTGCCATGATGCACGGCTATATGGCATTTGACAAAAATGATAATCTCCTTGTTCCGTTCCGTACATGGAGAAATACGATAACCGAAGAAGCGGCTTCTGCGCTTACCAAAGAATTCGGTTTCAATATTCCCCAGAGATGGAGCATATCACATCTTTATCAGGCGATCCTTAATAAAGAGGAGCATGTTAAGGATGTAACCTTCTTCACAACTCTTGCCGGATACATTCACTGGGCGCTTACGGGAGAGAAGGTGCTTGGAATCGGTGATGCTTCGGGAATGTTCCCGATAGACAGCAGTAAGAAGGATTACAACAGCGAATATATTGAGAAGTTTGATAAATTGATCAGTAGTTATGGCTTTGACTGGAAATTAGGCGATATACTTCCGAAGGTATTAGTTGCAGGAGAGGCTGCCGGAACATTGACGGCAGAAGGAGCGAAAAAGCTTGATATCAGTGGAACACTGCAGGCCGGAATCCCGTTATGTCCTCCTGAGGGAGATGCCGGTACAGGTATGGTTGCAACCAACAGTGTTGCGGTAAGAACAGGTAATGTTTCTGCAGGTACTTCGATATTTGCAATGGTTGTTATGGAGAAGGCATTAAAGGGCGTACATGAGGAGATAGATGTGGTAACTACACCTTCGGGTGAAGATGTTGCCATGGTTCATTGCAATAACTGTACCTCCGATATCAATGCATGGGCTAACCTTTTTAAAGAATATTCAGAGGCTATGGGCTTTGAAGTAGATATGAATAAGCTTTATACTACAATGTTTACCGCAGCTTTATCGGGAGCTCCAGACTGCGGCGGCCTTGCGGGCTTTAACTACTTCTCCGGTGAGCCGGTAACGGGATTTGATGAGGGTAGACCTGTATTTATCAGAAATGTAAATGCTGATTTTTCGTTTGCCAATTTCATGAGATGGAATCTGTTTTCAGCTGTCAGCACATTAAAATACGGTCTTGATATTCTGTTTAACGAAGAGGATGTTAAGGTTGACAAGCTTTACGGCCACGGTGGATTTTTCAAGACAAAAGAGGCCGGACAGAGAATTATGTCTGCGGCAACAGGCGGTCCGGTTACCGTAATGGAAACTGCCGGTGAAGGCGGTGCATGGGGTATTGCGGTACTTGCGCTCTTCTCAAGTCTTGAAGAAAAAACTTCATTGTCGGATTATCTTAATAACGTTATATTTGCAGGACAGGCCGGAGAGACGATAACCGCAACGGATGAAGAGATTGAAGGCTTTAATAAATTCATGACTACATTTAAGGCTATCCTTCCTGTTGAAAAGGCGGCTATTGAAGGCTTGAAGGAATAAGAAGGAAAGACGGATCATTTGATTCATGGATGGTCGATGATCATTAGAATTAAAGACAGACCAAGTATAAAAAGCAGGGCTTAAGAAAGGATAAAAAATGCTTGAAGAATTAAAGAAAAGAGTTTATGAGGCTAATATGGAGCTGCCGAAAAGAAATCTCGTGACCTATACCTGGGGAAATGTAAGCGAGATAGACAGGGAGACAGGGTATTTTGTTATCAAACCAAGCGGAGTTGATTACGAGACCATGTCGCCGGATGATATGGTGGTAATGGATCTTGATGGCAACAAAGTTGAGGGAAGATACAAACCCTCCTCTGACACACCAACACATCTTGAGCTTTATAAGAGATATAAGGAGATAGGCGGTGTTGTACATACCCATTCTCCTGAAGCAACTTCGTGGGCACAGGCGGGAAGAAGTATACCGCTTTACGGAACAACTCATGCGGATTATTTCTTTGGCGAGATACCGTGTGCAAGAAGTCTTACTCCGGAGGAGATTGAGGAGGCGTACGAGACCAATACCGGACTTGTTATTATTGAGACCTTTGACAGCAGAGGACTTAATCCGATGTACACACCGGGAGTTCTTTGTACGAATCATGGACCATTTACATGGGGCAAGGATGCGGCGGAGGCCGTTCATAATGCTGTGGTTCTTGAAGAGGTTGCCAAGATGGCGTTAAAGACCGAGCTTATCAATCCCGGCGTCAAGACTGCGCCGGACTGTATAAGGGATAAGCATTTCTTCAGAAAACACGGAGAGAATGCTTATTACGGACAGAATTAAACTCCGTCGAAGTAATCCCCGCTTCTAAGCTGCAGCGTGAGTGGTGGGGATAAGAACCCAGACTCTTAACATATTAAAATTAACACAAAAAACCTCCATATATGAAGGGGCAGTGATTTTAAGTCACTGTCCCTTTGCGCGTGATATATAGTAACACTGTGAATAAAAAATCCCAAAAAAATAATAAAATAGTTTAATTTAAATCATGACTGGTATATTATAATAAAAGCAGATTACAGGTAATCAGGTTTTAGAAGGATGGGGGATAAATGATTAAAGTATTTTTGGTAGAAGATGAATTCGCAATAAGAGAAGGTATTAAGAAGACTATTAACTGGGAAAGGGATGGCTTTGAATTAGTCGGAGAGGCCGGAGACGGTGAGATGGCTTATCCTAAGATTCTTAAGACGGAGCCGGATATTCTGATCACGGATATCAAGATGCCGTTCATGGACGGTTTAGAGCTTTCTAAGCTTGTCAAGAAGGAGCTTCCCAATATTAAGATAGTTATACTCAGCGGCTTTGATGATTTTGAATATGCTAAGGAGGCTATCAGTATCGGTGTTGAGGAATACATATTAAAGCCGGTATCAGAGGATTCTCTGATGGGAGAGCTTAAGAAGATCGCCGAAAGGATCTTAGAGGAGAAGCAGGAGGAGGAATCCCTTGCAAAATATATGGAGGAGCGCGAAGAGGTAAGAATACTCGAGCAGCAGAAATTCCTGCATGATATGATCGATGGAAGGATCACAGTTCAGGAATCTCTTACAAAGGGTAAAGAGCTTGGAATAGATATAGCTGCCGAATGGTATGATATCGTTCTGATGCAGATAATACCAAAGGAGCAGGCGCAGAGCGAGCTTAATGAGTATTCTTACAAGAAGGAGGAAATATATGCGAAGGTCAAGGAATTAGACGCAAAGAAAGAGCATGTTTTTCTCTATGAGCAGGCGGGAGATGTGATGTGTTTTCTTGAAAAGGCTGATACCTGCGAAGAGCTTCAGGAAAATATTGATGCGGGAGTTGATGAGCTTAGACAGCTTGTCAATGAATATCCTGATATGTTGTTGTATCTTTCGATTGGAAAACCTGTTGACAGAATAAGAGACGTTAATCTTTCGTATGACGACGCAAGCAGGAGATTTTCGGAGAGATATATGAAGGAGGGAAGCTTTGTATTCTCATACTTCGATAAGTCTGAGGAAAATGTTTCAAAGACACAGCAGAAGGATAATATCAATATCAATAATCTTGACATAAGCAAGATATCACAAAGGTCAACGCTTAATTTTCTTCGTAACGGTTCTCTTCCTGAGGTTGATGATTTTGTCGAGGATTATTTTGAAAGCATGGGAGAGGAAGCTATCGAGTCCTTCATGTTAAGGCAGTATGTATTGTTAGGCTCACTGCTTAGCGCGGTTTCGTTTCTTGAGAGCATAGGGGTTGAGCGGTCGGATATTTCGGATTATCTTGGAGAGCTTAATGACACAATGAATTACACGGACAGCGTGGAGCGTGCCGGGAATTACATGAAGAGTCTGTTTGCACGGGTTATAGAGTACAGAAACCAGATGACCGGCAAGAAGTATACCGAGATAATTGAGAAGGCGAGAAATTATATTCAGGAGAATTATCAGAATGAAGATATGTCGCTTCAGTCAGTAGCATCAAATGTCAATGTAAGCTCTAATCATTTCAGTACGATATTCAGAAAAGAGACTGGAGAAACATTTATTGAATACTTAACAACCGTAAGAATGGATAAGGCAAAGGAGCTTCTTATCTGTACCTCTATGAAGACCTCGGAGGTCGGCTTTGAGGTCGGCTATAAGGATCCGCATTATTTCAGTTACATATTTAAGAAGATTCAGGGTATGTCGCCTAAGGAATACAGGAAAATGAAGAAGGAATCCTAACGGACATAAAATGGAGATACGGATCATGAGAAGAATTCGTTTGAAGAAAAAAAGTAAGATACGTTCAAGGCTGATGACGTATATATGGATATGCGTTATCCCGTTTATTATCCTGTTCGTTTTTGCCGTGATACAGCTTTTCGGTTATTACAGGGAATACGACCAGATAGTAAGGAATATAACGGGCGTCAATGAATTCAATATGAGCTTTAAGT
>OMSZ01000322.1 GCA_900313855.1 uncultured Eubacteriales bacterium | reverse complement strand
GTCCGCTTTGATCTCTTCTATCCACGAATCTAATGTTGAGAATAACTTATTGGTAACCTTTGCCCTTTCACTTCCTTTGGCAAACTCCGGATAACAGAAAAGGTATAGATCACTACCGCTTACCGCATAAGAAGATGTTGTAAAATAATACTGCGGATTAGAATATATAAATAACTGGATCACATCAACAAAACTCTTATCATCAAAATCGCTTATTGAAACTGCCGGAAGATAATAAGCACTGTTACCGGACTTATCTTTAATATTGAGCGCATCCTTATCGCTGCTCTTTGCAAAGTCCATGCAAACAGACTCAAGCGCATTATATAAAGCCTTTTCCTTTGCATCCATCTGATCAAAAACATATGTTGTTCTGTAAAGCTGCCAGTTGCGGTCATCTACGGTAACTAAAGCTGAAGAACCCGGAGCTCCGTTACCCAAAAATGATCGCTTAAGCTTTCCCTGCAACACAGCAATTCTGCTTACCTCTACCGACTGCATATCCATAAGATCCGATCCGGCCACTTCTTCACTAACCGCCTCATCAGTCTGAGCATTAGCACCAACCGGTACGGACAAAACGGAAACCATCATTGCGAACACAATGATAAAAGCTGTTACTGATTTATATAATTTGTAATTAGATGTTTTCTTTCTCATAACTGACATCCTTTCCATACCGGATCCCTTAAGAGATTACCGTCAAACAATCACATTAATAAAGTAAAAAAGCATTGCCCCTATCTAATATGAGCAATGCTTCTATAATCATTCTAGTATAATCCGAAATAATGTATATCGGAGCAACTGGCTGCCATGTTAAAGGCCCTATAGCTTTGCGTCACAAGATTTCTCATGCTTTGCCCATATTCGTACCTATATTTTACCATTTCAGTTGATATATGTCAACAAAATAACACATAATTTCAAGGTGATTTTCAAGCAATTTTCAGTCTTTTTCCATGATCGCATCAATCTTTTCTTCGTTACATTTGAACCTGATCCTCACCATTTCTTCATTTATCATTTTCTCCCTCATATCAATGCATATTGATACTCCGGGATAGAATTTGGTTCCATATATATACCCATAGACCCTGTCCGGACCATACATAAGCTCTATTGCTGCATAAAGCGCCTCCAGCTGCTTCTTCTCCGTCAATAGAGTTGCCTTATTCTGCCGCACTATGTGCAAAAGATTAGACTTTGAATGATCCTCTTTGGCTTCGCGCCCGAGCACGATCTCTCTGGCATTGATGGCCTTAAGCTTTACCTCAAGCTCATTGATAAGCTTAGGGTATTCTATCTTTCTTGAAAGTGCATCATTATTCTTGCCCACACTAAGCTTTGTGTTAACCTTTCTCTGGTTGCCGAATACCTTGCCGTCAAATCCCCTTACTGTATAAAGCGAACCACCTGACACAGAACCTGATGCATCTTCAACCTTAACCATTCCACCCGCATATACTGTGCAATCGAGCATGGTTTTAACGATGATATCACCGCCCGCAACAATATTAGAGTATTGCAGGAATCTTGCCTCCAAATCTCCGCCGCAGGTTATATGCGTCTTCTCATCTCCGATAACGCCACCTCTGACAGTGATATTCTCCCCCGCATTAAGACTTGAACCCTGTACGGTTCCACCAATGGTTATGCTTCCACTGGCATTGATCTCCACACCTGAATCAACATCGCCATGTATATCAACATCGCCAATGAAGAAAATGCTGCCATAAGCCACATTAATATTCCTGTTGATCTCTAACAGACCTGTAACCTCAATCTTAGTAAGCGACGCCTCCACCTTACCGTCAATCAGCGCATAATAAGAATAGGTCTCCTCTTCATATCGGCACCCGTTAAGCTGAGGAACCGGATATCCCTTCGGCACCTTCGGCTTTAACAGATCTCCACACACGGTGTATCCAAACTTTCCGGGTACGGCAGGATTATAAACAGCTATCAGGTCTCCTTCCGAAACCGTTCCGACCGTGTTCACACTTGTATAGTCAACAGAACCGTCATCAAGGATTCTCGGCTTGCCGGATTTCTCATCCTTTCTGTGAGAGAAATATTCAAAATATCCGTCAATACCGTCAACACTCGGAGTACCCTCTGCGATCAGTCTCTTCTCATCATATATCTGATCAAAGATCATTTCCAAGACCACATTTTTATTAATGCCGCCCTTAACTTTGCCATCATCTAAAGCAGCAAAAACCTCCATCTGACCATAAGCCGGCATATTACCCTTAGGAGTGTGCAGAGTAAGATAAGCCTCCATTTTATCTTCGGAAATCTCTATCTCGATCGGTTTGTAATTGTCTAAACTGTTATCCTGTTCATTATCCATAAACACCCCTCCGAATAACTAATTTGATGGTCATCTGTAGCTGCCGTACTTTTTCTTGAATTCGGTTTTGTAGCAATACATTGCCTCGTCAGCACGCCTTAATACCTGCTCAGGATCATTATCACTCTCAGTATATTCCGCCATCCCCATCGAAGCGGAATATCTTTCATACGGTTTCTTATCTTCCTGTTCATATGTATTAATAAATGATCTCTTTATTATCTCTAACAGCTCATTCCGGTCGGCATAATCCTCACCCTTAAGTAAAACTACAAATTCATCTCCACCCAGTCTGAACATCGGTGAATGCGAATATATATCACGTATCATATTACTGCAGTTTATAATATAATTATCACCCTGTTCATGTCCGAAAGTATCATTGACATATTTGAGATTATTAATATCAAACATAACTATGGCAAATGCTGCACTATTATCGTTTATAGTTTCATAAAGCAGCTCCAACTCCTTCTTCCAGCCTGCTTTATTGCCTGCACCCGTAAGAGAATCCTTATAAGCAACCTCGTTCATTATTCCGAGCTTCTTCTCCTTATCCTGTATATCCAACTTAGCTCTTCCATAGTTGGTTATATAATAAACACTTTCCTTCAAAACTGACAAAAAATCATCATAAAGCTCTTCAATCTCATCCCCCGTATTGATATTGAGATTTTCCATTAACTGAATATTATGCATTCGCTCATTAGCCGTTGTATAAGAAAATTTGTGGGTACATTTCGCCATCTGCGTAATAGGTTTGACTATTTTTTTCCTTACCCAGAATATATCAATAAGCAGAACTATCAGCATTATCAGATATATTATAAGCAGAATATTACCAAGAAGCAGAAGGCTTTGCTTTCTCAACTTTTCCATTGAAAAATCAACGCCGACATGACATTGGTAATTCCCGTTACTGTCAAACACAGGTGATAAATATGAAAGCAGATACCCATCCTTTGTAACACCGATAAGCGCAGGAATCTGCTTTCCCGCACAAAGATCATCAAGATAAGGAACAGACGGCGGATCTATCTCGCAGACCGTTCCTGCCGGATCGGCATCCATAACTCCCTTTTCAGAATCAATATCAAACACAACATGAGCTCCATCCTTCTTATATCGATACACATACATATATAAAACATCCGGATAATTGTCGCGTATCCTATAGAAAGCCTCAACTATTCTGTTGTATTCTTCCATCTCAACATTTTTTTCAATATACTCATCTACTATATCGGCATTTATCTCATCTTTCATGAAGTTAGTTATACCATGTCCGAGAAAATCATAATCCTCCATCATATCCTTTTTCAAGCGAAAATACATAGTAGGTATAATGGCGAGCATAATTAACAAACTACTGATAACTATTATTAACGGCAGTCGGAAATTGATCGATCTGAACTTTTTATTCCTGTTATTATGTCTTTTACCTGTCCCCATAAAGTCCCCCGACGATCACAGTTCAAACAAATAATATATTAAAATAATATCATATCAACATTAATTTGAAAAGTTAAACAGAAATATTTTGACAAATATGGCTACCGTCCCGACTGTGTCTTGTTTGAAAAAGCCCGTGACCATCCACACATAGCAGACAACCACGGGCATATCCTCAAACCATATTATTTATTATCTCTCTGCCTGAGCGGCAAGCATTTCCTTATCTCCCTTTATACGATAATAATCTTCCATATCTACCGTGATATGAACATCTGCATCCGATTTGCGCCTTATAAGCTGACATACAGTCTCCACATGCCCGCTATGTGAAAACTGATCAACCGCGCAGACCTTCTTAACCTCATACATTACATTGTTCTTATCATCTGTCGCTTCTGTTAATATCTTCAAATCCCTGGCAAGGGTTGCAGGGTCACAGCTCACATATACGATACGCTTTGGCGCCATCTTAAGCATCGTGTTGAGTGCAACGATATCGCAGCCCTTCCGTGGCGGGTCAACCACTATCACATCTGCATATATACCGTTCTTCTCATATTCGCGTGGCAGAACCTCCTCGGCTTTTCCCACAAAAAACTCTGCATTTTCAATACCGTTAAGCTTTGCATTCTTCCTTGCGTCATCTATAGCCTCAGGAATTATCTCAACGCCCATCACCCTCTTTGCCTTCTGTGCCAAAAACAGTGATATAGTTCCTATCCCGCAATAGAGATCCCATACCGTTTCATCACCCGTAAGTTCTGCATATTCTAACGCCTTCTTATACAGCTTAGCGGTCTGCGTAGGATTCACCTGAAAAAATGACAAAGGATTTATCTGATATTTCACATCACCGATATAATCGGTTATCGTTTCGCTGCCCCATATAGTACGGCATTTATCCCCGAGGATACGATTGGTTTTTTCCTTATTGGTATTAAGCACTATACTTGTAATTCCCGGAATATCCTTCATGCAGGAAACAAGCTCATGCTCTACATTTATATGCTTTACTTTAAACGAACCATTCTTTTTCCTGTTATTACCTGGCTTCAAACTCACATGTTCGTCATCATATGATCTCGTCCCTGTAAGCTCATCACCGTTGATGATCACACATACCATCACCTCACCGGTATGCTTTCCGACTCTTGTTAAAATATGCCTCACAAGTCCGGTATGCTTTTCCTCATCATACGGTTCAACATTATATTCCTCTAAAAATCCCCTGAATTTCCTGATTATCTCATCATTAACAGGATGCTGAAGATAACACACATCCGTATCAATGATCGAGTGTGTCCGTCCTGCATAAAAACCGATCACGATATTGCCGTCCTTATCTCTTCCGACCGGAAACTGAGCCTTGTTGCGATATCTGATAGCAGGAAATCCCTCTTCAATTATATCTGCGGTTAACTTCCGATCACCATAAATCTTACCGCCATATAGCGAAGTACGGTCACTCTTCAAGATACGGTCTTCTGCCAAAGTACGATCATCTGTCAAAATACGGTCACCAGCTTCATCGCCCGCATGATCATAAGCATCATCCTTCATACCGATTATCGGCTCCATAAGCTCTTTTGCATTCTCGATTCCGCCTATTCTTTTCAGGCAATTCTCCACCTTATTCTGCTTCCACTCTAACTGCTTATCATAGGAAAGCTGCATAATGCTGCATCCGCCACATGCCTTGGCATGGGGACATATCGGTGTCACCCGATCGATAGAGGGCTTAATGATCTCCATCAATCTTCCATAAGCATACCTTTTCTTGTCCTTGATTATCTTAATTCTAGCCACATCCCCCGGCACTGCATCCTTCACAAAAACCGCAATGCCCTCAACATGGCCGATACCCTCGCCGTCGTTGCCGATATCTTCTATTGTAATCTCAAATTCCTGATTCTTTGCAATTCCCATATATTAAGCCTCAACTATTATAATTAACACGGATATATCACGAACACTCGTTCATTTCGATTATATAGTAAACAAAAAAGAATGTAAATAGAACGCAACCAAATACTAGACATTTTTCAACAAAAAATGTATAATGTATTTGTGTATTTTTTATTGTGAAACACATATATTGTAACGGTTACGCATACCCCGATTTCAAAGGAGTATGTCTGCAAAAATAATATGAAAAGGAGAAAGTTATGGGATTAATTAAAGCAATCGGCGGCGCTATTAACGGCGTAATGGCTGATCAGTGGAAAGAGTATTTTTACTGCGATTCACTTGATGCCAATGTATTGGTAAAAAAGGGACAACATCGTTCAGGCGGCAAATTCGGAACAGCTAACAAGGGTAATGACAACATTATCTCTAACGGTTCGGTTGTTGCAGTCAACGAAGGTCAGTGTATGATCATTGTTGATCAGGGTAAGGTTGCAGAGATCTGTGCTGAGGCCGGAGAGTTCTTATATGATACTTCTTCAGAGCCAAGCTTATTGTACGGACCTCTTGGCGAGAACATTAAGAAGACATTTTCTCAGATAGGAAGACGTTTCACCTTCGGCGGTGATGTCGGAAAAGATCAGAGAGTATATTTCTTCAACACAAAGGAGATCATGGGCAATAAGTACGGAACAGCTCAGCCTGTACCTTTCCGTGTTGTTGACCAGAATATCGGTCTTGATGTTGATATTTCTATTCGCTGCAACGGTGAATATTCATATGAAATCTTTGATCCTATCCTCTTCTATACCAATGTATGCGGTAACGTACCTGATACATATACAAGAGATAAGATCGACAGCCAGTTAAAGAGTGAGCTTATGACAGCATTACAGCCTGCATTTGCTCAGATTTCCGCTATGGGAATCCGTTACAGCGCAGTTCCCGGACATACTAAGGAAGTTGCAGATGCTCTTAACAAAGAGCTTTCTGATAAATGGAGCGAGCTTCGTGGTATTCGTATCGTATCCTTCGGTATCAACACCATGAAGGCATCCGAGGAAGACGAGCAGATGATCAAGGATCTTCAGAAGGCTGCTGTACTTCGCGATCCTACTATGGCTGCTGCTACACTTACAGGAGCTCAGGCAGAGGCTATGAAGGCTGCTGCATCTAACACATCGGCAGGACCTATGATGGCATTTGCCGGAATGAACATGGCTAACATGGCCGGTGGAATGAATGCAGGTAATCTGTTTGCTATGGGACAGCAGCAACAGCAGACTCCTCCACCTACACAGCCAACATCTCCTGCTCCGGCTGCACCTTCTGCTCCGGCTGCAGATGCATGGACATGTGAGTGTGGTACTTCCAACACCGCCAAATTCTGTTCAAACTGCGGCAAACCAAAGCCGGCACCTGCACAGGGCTGGACCTGTTCATGCGGTGCTGTAAACCTCGGCAAATTCTGCCAGGAATGCGGTAAACCGAAACCGGCAGGCGCACCACTTTACCGCTGTGATAAATGTGGCTGGACACCGGCAGATCCACATAATCCGCCTAAATTCTGTCCTGAGTGCGGTGATGTATTTGATGAGAACGATGTTCAGTAATCAAAGCTGTAATATTATTGTACTTTAAGGTGATGCCGATGATTACCGTAATGGCGATCATCGGCATTTGTTATACCAGATGGTTTGTAACCTGTATATGTTGGGTTTGTGAATAGCAGCATACCACATACACTTCTGTAAGGAGGTACATTACCAATGACAGCAATCATAGTTTTTTTGACTCTGATCCTTATTATCATGGTTGTAGGCTTATCGGCATTTATATATATAAGAAACAGTGCCAGGAAATTCTCACGGGAGCTTTTCGGAACCGAGGATTTAAGCATAGCCGCAAAGGATATGCAGATTGAATATTCCTCAACTCCCAAATCCGTATCTGCCATGACAAGCTTACTCCTTCCGAAAATATCGCAGGATTTTCCCGATTTTAATTATAATGAGATGAAGGCCCGGGCAAACAATGTTCTTAACGGTTATCTCATGGCAATCTCACAGGGAAGCGCCGGCATATTAAAGGACGGCACCACAGAGCTTAAGCAAAAGCTTACGGATTATATCGGAAACCTCACCGCAAAAGACGAGCGTGAACATTTTGACTCGGTTCATATACACAGAACCGAAATATCACAATACAGAAAGTCAGAAGGTCGTTGTATAATCACCTTCCAATCTTCATTAGAATGTTTTCATTATACTTCCGATCTTTCAGACGGAGCTGTTAAGAGCGGTTCAAAGGAATTCAAGTATCAGACTCGTTTTAATGTAGATCTTGTTTATATTCAGGACAGAGACAAGGTAGAAAATGAGCTTGACCATGCGTTAGGTATCAATTGCCCTAACTGCGGCGCACCGTTATCTTCACTCGGCGCAAAGGTCTGCGCTTACTGCGGAACCCCTATTGTTGAGGTTAATATATATGCATGGAATTTCAACAACGTTGAAGAGGCATAAAGAAAAATTTCCAATAACAAATAAAAAAGAAGGTGATAAAGAAATATCAATTTTCTTTACCACCTTCTTATTTTTAGGTGTATAGCGGAAGATTACGAGAATCTTCTGCTCTGTTACTATAAAACCAATTATCAGTCAATAATCTTCTGCTCTGTTTCCTTATCGAAGATATGAATCTTAGAAAGGTCAAATGCTAACTGAACATTGTCACCAGGTCTTGCTGTTGTACGAGCATTAACTCTGGCTGTAATATCGAACTGATCGATTGTGAAGTACAGATAAACCTCTGCACCTAACATCTCGTAGATTGTAATTCTTGCATCAATGATACTCTCAGGTGATGACTCAAGGAATAACTGCTCATCATGAATATCCTCAGGACGGATACCAAGAACAACCTCTTTGTCAATGTAGTTCTGCTCGATTAAGATCTGTGCCTTTGAATCAGGAATCTTGATTGAGTGAGAACCAAACATAAGAAGTACATCTGCACCTGACTTAACAACCTTACACTCGATGAAGTTCATAGGAGGCATTCCCATGAAACCAGCAACGAATAAGTTGGTCGGCTTGTCATATAAGTTCTGAGGTGTATCAACCTGCTGAATAATACCATCCTTCATAACTACGATTCTTGTACCAAGTGTCATAGCCTCTGTCTGGTCGTGTGTAACGTAGAT
>OMSZ01000154.1 GCA_900313855.1 uncultured Eubacteriales bacterium | reverse complement strand
GTTCCTGTTGTAGATATCTCCTGCTCTATATCAATCTTCTCAACCGTATACAGATCGTCTCCGCTCATTTCGTCCATAGCTTCCTGCATCGCAGTCTGCATCTTGGTCATGGTATTCTTTAACGCAAACGCCCCGCCGGTAGCCACTCCGATAAATGCTACAATGCTCAGTACTATCGCCCATGCAGGAAGTCCTTTTTTCCTCCGCCTTCCCGATCTATTAGGCTTATTGCTGTCAGTACCGCCCTCCGATCCTTCAGATTTCCCCTGCGCCGTATCGGCTATATTCTCTGTCATTATTCCCGAGCTTTCCGTTAATTCAACCATGTTTTCATTACTGTTGTCCATGTCTGCCTCCATTCTTAATTGTTCTTATTAGTTTTTCATTCTGGCTTTGTGGTATCCGACTCTATCTTTCCATCCATTATCCTGACAACTCTTTTCGCGTTAGCGGCAATACCGTCATCATGTGTTATAAGGACTATCGTATTCCCCTGCTCGTTAAGTCCGTTCAATATATTCATAATGTCACCGGAAGACTTTGAATCCAGATTACCTGTCGGCTCATCTGCCAAAATCAGAGGCGGTGATGCCGCAATAGCTCTTGCGATCGCAACCCTCTGCTGCTGTCCTCCCGACATTTCCGAAGGCTTATGCTTCATTCTGTCTGCAAGCCCTACCTTCTCTAACGCTTCCATCGCCAGCTTGTGCCTTGTATTCCTGTCCACATGACGATATATGAGCGGAAGCTCGACATTTTCTATTGCAGTGAGATTAGGTATAAGATTAAATCCCTGAAAAATAAAACCGATATAATTATTCCTTACATCCGACAGCTCATTATCCGTCAGATCCGAAACATCTTTTCCGTTCAAAATATATGTTCCTTCTGTCGGTACATCCAGACAGCCAAGCATATTCATCAACGTCGATTTGCCGGATCCGGAATGACCTATTATTGCAACGAATTCCCCTTTGTAAACCTTCAGGCTCACACCGTCAAGTGCGTGTACCTCATTCTCGCCGGGATTATAAATTTTATACATATCAGATACATCGATCAAAGCTTCCATAATAATATCCTGCCTTTCGCAATAATAATATAACGGTCTGATAATAATACACTATATCATCCGTTGCTTATCGCAATAATAGACAAACCTTAAATTAACCTTAAAAATGCGAAAGCACCTTTGTTCATAATAACACAAAATATAGTAATTAACCACCCATAATATACAAAATTCAGAATTTCATTTTGTTCTTCATGTAATCACGGCAAAAACAGTATAAATGCCAATTAACAGCAGACCATTTTTCAGCAACTAGTCTTTGACAAATGCCATAAATCCATATACTATTATTTTAACAAGTATCAAAACGCTTATTAAAGGGGTGAGCACTATGGGGATTATTAGAGCTGCAGCAGGTTCATTAGACGGAATGTATCAGGATGCCTGGAGAGAGTTTTTCTACTGTCCTTCACTTGAAGGCGATACACTTATGGTCCGCGTACTCAAGACCGTTTCTGAAAACAGCGGCAACAACGGAAATGATGACGTCATAACCAACAAGTCCATTATTGCGGTAAATGACGGGCAGGCCGCTATCGTTGTATCTCAAGGAAAGGTAATCGCAGTCTACAAAGAACCGGGAGAGCATATATTTGAAGACTCCTCCAAATCAGGACTTAAGGGTGTGGCAAAAGATTTTGGAAGACGTTTCACATTTGCGGGCGATGCCCCACCGATTACGCAGAGAGTCTATGTCATAAACACAAAGGAAATAATGGGCAAACCATTCTCAACAGAAGCCCCGATACCTGTTCATGTAAGTGATTCAAGGACAGGACTTTCAATGGACGGTAGTGTCAGCTTGTCAGGGACATACTCGTACAGAATATGCGATCCGGCACGTTTCTATAAGTTTGCCGGTCCCGTCGGTGACAAGGCGTGGAACAATCCCTATTTGAGCTCACAGATGGATTCCGAATTAAAGACCGTACTTCAACCTGCAATCTATAAGCTTACCAATTTGGGTGTAAGACCTAATGAAATACCCGCCAACGCAGAAAAGCTTTGCGAACTGTTAAAGCAGGAACTGTCGGATAAATGGTGTACCAACAGAGGAATTGAAATTGTATCAATGGCGATCAGCTCCATAGCATCAAATGATACCGGTTCGGTACAGCAGCTGCAATATGCCCATGCACTTTCCCATAAGCCCTATGACTTCTTCGAGATCACCGATGAAGCGGCGATCAAAGCCGGCGTGTGGCGCTGCGAATGCGGTGCATATACAATAGATGATGTGTGTTCACTTTGTGGGCGTAAGAAGACATCTTGATATGTCATGACCAGCCCGCATTCTTGTTACGCTGCGCAGGTACCTTCCTCTGCACATGCCTGTAATAATTCAAGGTCGCAGCATCACACTGCGACCTCGTTATCATTATATTCTTCTCCACTTCATATTATCCATAAAAAGAAATGTTCCGCAGAACTTACAGTTCCCTTTATCGTCGGGTGTAAATGCACCGCCGCAGGTAGGACACATTTTTTCCGCTGACACAACTGCGTCCTCCTTGCGGAAACGGTTCGGGTAACGCACGCGGGTAAAGGCTGCTTTAACATCCCTTATATCACTTTTAATCGTGTATGAGCCCTGTGTTCCATCTAAGACAATACGATATACCGGAACTCTGATGTTAATAATCGTATCCTTTTCGGTATTCTTTATCGACTTAATATCCATTGAGCCAAGCCACATATCAACAAGGTTATCCGCTCTTTCATCCGAAAGAAAGCTCTCATAAACATCCTGCCGGAAATCATTCTCTGAAAATCTTACTATCTTCGTTTTTTTCTTATTGTTAACTCCAAAGCTTATTGCTTTGGAATTCATTATATAAATACACCAGCCGATAAAACCTCTAAGCACAGGCTTTTTCGGTTCAATCTCTAAGGACTCAACCTGCCAGTCATAATAATCCGAGAAGATGGTCGAATTACAATACGGGCACACAACATCCTTAAGATCATCAGGAAGCTCAGCCCCGCATGAAGGACAGTTCTTTAACTTCTCCCCTTCATATAACGGCTCCTTTATCTCAATCTTTCTTCCCCATTTATCCTTCCGGTTGGCATTTTCCCTATCCTCAGCTTTAATTCTTCGGGACATGGAATACCTCACCCTTACTGACGGATAATAATTATTAAGCAGTATCCTTCCGCTGTTACTTTCAATGTACTCTTCGGTCATGGCGGCAGATATTTCAGCAGCGCGCCATTCTTTTCCTCCCTGGTCCCATTTGCGGAACATCTGTCCTTTGTCCGTTTTCTCAACGCCGACACTTACCAGTCTTATCTTTCTTATTATTCCATTTCTGTTAAGAATTTCTCTTGTGGCATTCACTCTTTGATACAGATTACTTCCCATTCTGTATCTTGTCTTGACCACATCGGGCTTTTCATAAAGCGACAGAATGTCCTCTATATATTCGGCAGAGCTTTTCACAGATTTCTTTTCCTTTTCAAACACCTCACCGTCCGGCAGATTCCGCGCGCTTTTAATATTGTACGGTTTCATGTAAGCGTTATACACCATTACCAGCAGATAAGCCAAAACAACAAGTCCTTCAGCAGCTATCAGCAATACAACAAGCGCGATTATCAGCCAGACTAACAATGCCAGAAAACCATTCATCTCAAATTCTCCTAGTACAATTTCTTTCGGATCAGGCAATTGCGAAACTATACAAAGAAGTAATTTCGCAATTCCCATTTCTTTTAGATACAGCAAATGTTCCTTAAATGCATATGAACCTATATGCTCCACGCTCTCAGGTATAGTGACTTTTGTCATTGAGCTTTGATATATACAAGAGCAGCCGTCAACGCAAAGCACATACCCCTCTTAACAGATTTCATAAATCTTCTTTTCATACCATTCCTCCATACATCAAATCCCTGACTCTCTGCTGCATCCCCTGTCTGTTTGTATATTATAAGTTGTCAAAATAATTTCACAAAAAAGCAATCACAGATTCTTATTCATCTCCTCAACCTCTTTTTCAAAGGCCTCACGCTCTTCTTTTCTGCTCATAGGCTTAATGCCCTCTGCCTCACGTTCCTTCTTGCGTGCTTCACGTCTTTCCTTTTCAGCCGCGCGTTCTGCTTTTGCCTTTTTAAGCTTTCTTCCCTTAACATCCGTAACAATGATGACCAATGCTATTACTATAAGAACAAGCCAGATACATACTATGGCCAAAATATTAGTCTTATTGGTTTCTCCTGCAACATCTACTGACTTGAAATATTTGACAGATTCAATTTTTCCATCCTTGCTGCTGATATAGAAGGTGCCTTCAACCACAGCAGGAGTGTAGGTGTATTCATATATTTTCTCTCCACTCTTCTCCGTTTCATGCTCTTCCGGCAGTTCATGAACTTTAGACAAGGGAACATTTACATCATCTAACAAAAGATCTTTACATTTATCAGACTCCTTAGAAACCGTCTCTTTTGTTGTCTCCCATTTATCCTTGTCTTCATTATAGACCTCTTCCTCGCGCTCGATCTCAAGCTTAACCTTAATATATTTCTCGTTTTCTCCCTTGACACTGACAGGATCGACTGCTGAAATGCTGCCGGTATATATTGCTCTGTCGCCTTGACCATCTTTTAAGAAGCTGCCGACAGTCATTCCTCCCGAGATCTTGGTTGCATTCTCGATATCCTTTGTCTCCTTGCTATTAAATGTTCGCAGCCCTGCTGTTGCAGCTACACCTGATAAAAACATAACAATAATTATAATTATCTTCTTTCCACTCATTTTTCCTTCCTCCCTTGCTGAAGCGATAGATGCAAAAGATACTTATACAAATGGTCATTCCGGACCGGCTACAAAATCCTCAAAGCCTTCAATCTGCTTCTCATCATTGACGGTCAAAGGTTTAATTGTAAACAGTACTTTACATGCGCTTTTTCGATTGAGCACAACATAATGCATGATATACCGATACACATAAGCAAACTCATCCATATTCAATTTCAAGGCAACATTTTCCGCCTCTGCCCTGCTAAACATTTCTGAAAGAGCAGCAATATTCATTGCGTGTTCCTGATTATCCACAATAACCTCCTTAATACAGTTTCCTTCTACTTTTCATTAAGCGCTGTCATAAGATAAATGAGCGGTGAGTTCCAGTATATTGTTATCTCATTGCAGGAATAGCTTTGAACACTATCCACATAACATTTTGCAGGTGGAACATCTGCAAGAACGCCCTTTGCATAAGGATCCTCTAAGTTACTGTTAGGTCCGCCGACAAGCATTCCCGGCATGCATTTGCCTGTCGCCTGTGATGGTCTGTGATGAGGATTTTCCGGACTGTGATAACCCTGACCCGTCACAAAGCAGTAACCTGTCGCATTTACGCCAAGCAGATAGTCAAGCTGTTTTTTGGCACATTTGACATACTTCTCATCCGGCATGATCTCATTAGCCATCAGCAATATCATTCCGCTGTTACCTACGCCCATATTAGAGCCCCAGTAAAATGTTGTAGAAAAGTCAACGCCATACGGATTTCTGTTACTTGTTTCTACCGATTCATCAGCCTTTGCTATAAAGTAATCCTGAATAGTCTTTCTTAAATTGCTTGAGTCCGCAAGCAGCTTATCATTAGTAAGCGCTGCGTAGCAGCCGTACATACCAACACTTGCCCAGCCCATTCCATCAAGATTCTTCTCATCATCTACATAAGCTGCCATCTCTGACTTGTACTCATCTTCACCTGTGGTCTTATATAATTCGCTTGCAGCCCAGAAATATTCGTCTCTATCATATTTGTCACCATATTCACCTGTCGATATCTCTTCGGGATTCTTAAATCCTCTCTCTCCCTTGTGCTGTTTCAAATATTCCCATGCCTTCTTCGAAGCCTCAAGATATGTCGAACCGTCATTGCCAAAAACTCGTGCTGCCATTGCCATTACCGCAGCAAAATCTCCGGTTGACGCATTCGAAATCGGTGCAACTATCAGTTCCTCTGTCTCATCCTGCGGCATAACCTCACCCGGGAAGCTTGCACATGTGACCTTATGATATACTCCACCGCTTTCGCTATCCTGCATCTTCAACATCCAGTCAAGCTCGTATTTTGCCTCCTCTAAAAGATCTGACTTTCCGTCGCCGCTTTGAGGAAGATCAAAATTATCTGTGGTTAATTTCTTTGTTTCAGCCACCTCATAAGCTAAGAGCATATCAGCAGCCGCCTTAGCACCTGCAACAACATATCTTCCATAGTCACCCGCATCATGCCATCCGCCATTTACATCAATCTTCTTATCAGTTCCATAGATAACTGCCTCCGTATTATGACATGCCGGATGCGCATAATCGCCAGCCACATCAGCGCTCAGCTCCTCACCGCATCTTTGCAGATACATCATCTTAACAATACTCTTATATGTATCATCATAAACCGTATCACTTATTTTGAACTCACCGGATTCCTCGCCCTTTCCTGTGACAACTTTATATGTACCCTCTTTGTTAAGTGAAGAAAAATCTCCTATGCAGTCTGTTTCTCCGCCTGCCCTGTATTCTTCTTTATCAGACATTGTTCCCTCAAATGCGGTTTCGCCGCTTGCAGCATCAACGACCGTAAATGTTGTATCGTCATCAGCAAGATCAGAGAAAACTGCCGTCTTTGTATCATTTAATCTGTAACCCACCTGGTTGACCTTAACCTTCGGAGCCTCTGCCAGCTTTTCAAGCTCCTGCATGTTACTACCATCGTTAAGTACAAGAGAAATATTATCGACCATTATCGAATGTGCGCCTAAGCTTGCCGGATCAACACCTGCATCCTTCATGCTGTCAACAAGTCCCATATTAAAGCAGAAACGTGGTGCCGGGTCACTTGCCTCCTCCATCGTGAACTCGGTAGAATAGTGTTGTACCTCGCTCGTCACGGAAACCACATCAGTCGCATAGGCATGATAATCACCGCCATTTAACTGAACTCTCCATTCAATATCGCGGTCAATCGTGGAATGCATATCGAAATCAAGCTGATATACTCCACCCTCCTGCATTGCAAAGCCGTCATAATACACCTGTACACCGTGAGCAACATCTCCTGTGTTGGCAATGTCTATCTGCAGTTCACCGTCTGAGTTTGTATCGATATTGACACTTCCGCCATTAGTTGTGTATGTAGCAAATGATCCCACGCCGTCAGAAAAATCGCCGCCCTTGATCATATTGACTCCGGCCTCCGTCCCGGTTTCTTCCGCAACATCAGTTGTATCCTCCTTAGAGGCCTCCTCTGTATCCTCAACCTCAGAGGTCTGTTCTGTCGCCTCTGTATTATCCGCACTATTACCTCCACATGCAGTAAGACTTACCATCATTGCAGCTGTCATTAACAGCGCCAGCCCCTTCTTAAATCTTCTCATCTTCTTTCCTCCTGTTTCTAATTGCGATTCCTGTTTGTTTCTACATTCATGCTTTTCTTTATCTTTATTTATCAGTTTACCTTTATTCTATATGATAGCGGGCAAATATAGCTGTTTATTATCATTTAGCCGCCCCGTTTAATATCTCTATGGTGGCTGACGTACCTAATCTGTCGGCTCCCGCATCTATCATTGCCTTAGCCGTTTTGTAATCCCTGATACCGCCCGATGCCTTAACCCTTACCCTTGGCCATGTCTTACCGGTCTCTTTCGCAAGTGCCGTGGTCTTAGCATCCACCGTCTTTCTCATAAGCGCCACATCCTCTATTGTTGCACCACCTGTGGAAAAGCCTGTCGAGGTCTTAACAAAATCCGCTCCGGCCTCAACTGCTG
>OMSZ01000250.1 GCA_900313855.1 uncultured Eubacteriales bacterium | reverse complement strand
CGCTTTAGTGAATTAACATCTGTAGAAGGATCCTTGATCCAGCGGATAAAGTTGTATGGCAACGGTTCAAGCTTTATCTCACAACCATATTCGTTTTCCAGCCTGTATTTCAATACCTCGAACTGAAGAACACCGACAACTCCCACTATGATCTCACTCATTCCCGCAGTATATTCCTGAAATATCTGTATTGCGCCCTCTTGTGCAATCTGGGTTACACCCTGAACAAACTGTTTTCGTTTCATTGTATTCATCTGAACAATCCTGCAGAAATGTTCAGGTGCAAATGTTGGAATTCCTTCATATTCAAACTTCTTACCAGGTTTACATAACGTATCACCAATTGAGAATATCCCCGGATCAAATACACCTATAACATCTCCGGCATAAGCCTCAGATACTACCTTTCTGTCCTGTGCCATAAGCTGCTGCGGCTGGGAAAGCTTCATCTTCCTCTTGCTCTGCACATGATATATATCTTTATCTGCATCAAATCTTCCCGAGCAGATTCGCATAAATGCTATTCTGTCACGATGAGCTTTGTTCATATTGGCCTGAATCTTGAACACAAACGCCGAGAAATCTTCTGACATCGGATCAATCAGCCCTTCATTTGACATTCGCGGAAGCGGTGATGTCGTCATTTTAAGGAAATGATTAAGGAATGTCTCAATACCAAATGTATTAAGCGCTGAACCGAAGAACACCGGTGACAACTCCCCCTTATCAACCTTCTCCTGATCAAGTGGTTCACTTGCTCCGTCAAGCAACTCCACCTCTTCAA
Source organism: uncultured Eubacteriales bacterium (assembly GCA_900313855.1). Classification (GTDB taxonomy): domain Bacteria; phylum Bacillota; class Clostridia; order Lachnospirales; family Lachnospiraceae; genus CAG-590. The sequence goes on along the minus strand of OMSZ01000250.1, from coordinate 3,460 downwards.
GAAGCTGGTTGTATAAATCCTCTCCTATATCTGCCTGAAGTGCTTCATCATCTATAGAATAATCTGTCTCAGCAGCTTTCTTTGCACCACCTGTGGAAACTGCCTGAAACTTAGATACAATTTTCGTCTCTCTGTCATATACACCTTTGAATTGCTTTCCTGAACCGATAGGCCAGTTGACCGGACAGGTCTGAATCCCCAAAACAGTCTCTATATCGTCCAACAACTCAAAAGTATCCTTGGCATCCCTATCCATCTTATTAATAAAGGTAAATATGGGAATATGTCTCATAACACAGACTTTAAAAAGTTTGATTGTCTGTGCCTCAACACCCTTAGAAGCATCTATCACCATTACTGCCGAATCCGCAGCCATAAGTGTTCTATATGTGTCCTCAGAGAAATCCTGATGCCCCGGCGTATCCAGAATATTGATACAATATCCGTCATATTGGAACTGCAACACAGATGAAGTTACCGAGATACCTCTCTCCTTTTCTATATCCATCCAATCTGATACGGCGTACTTAGAATTCGCCTTACCTTTAACGGAACCTGCCGTATTAATTGCACCTCCAAAGAGAAGAAACTTCTCTGTAAGCGTAGTCTTACCTGCATCCGGATGCGATATTATGGCGAACGTACGCCGTTTCTCAATCTCTTTTCTCAAATCTTCCATGTTGCTATATCTCCATAATCATAATTGATAAATTAATGTTTACCTTAGTAAGTAGTAAGAGTTTCGATTTATTTCGCCACTATATTCACAATCTTCTTCGGAACATAAATTTCTTTGATTACATTAAGCCCATCAAGTTTGTCTGCAAGTGCTTCCTTACCCTTGACCAGCACTGAATCCTTATCCTCATCTGCTGCGATATCAATGGTAACCTTGGTCTTACCGTTGATCTGAACAGGTATTGTAATGGTGTTATCCTTGATAGCCTCTTTGTCGTATGAGGGCCATCCTGCTGCAAATACAGAACCATTTTCTCCAAGCTGCTCCCACAATTCCTCACCAACATGAGGCGCAAACGGAGCTATAAGTCTTACCATCGTCTTTAATGTCTCATGATCGACACCTGTGGTCTTGGTAAGGTCTACAAATTTGTTGTTATACTCCATGAAACCTGAGATAACCGTATTAAGCGAAAAACTCTCAAGACGTGTTGTAATAACATGAGTGAGCTTATTACGAAGTTTAACAAGTTCTTCCGTCTCAGGTGCATTTTTCTCAATATTGTTCATTACCATTGTATAGAATCTGGCAAGGAAACGATATACTCCGTCAATTCCTCTGTCATCCCAGATTGAATCAAGCTCAGGTGGTCCGATAAAGAGCTCATAAAGTCTAAGGGCATCACAACCGTAATCTCTGACCATATCATCAGGAGATACTATATTGCCAAGGGACTTACTCATCTTAGTAGCCGCTCCCGTCTCTTTGTCACGACCGCATATCATACCCTGATTGAACAGCTTCTTAAACGGCTCCTCAAAATCAACAACTCCGATATCATACAGGAATTTTGTATAGAAACGTGAGTAGAGCAAATGAAGTACCGCATGCTCAACTCCACCTATATACATATCAACAGGAAGATACTTATCAGCCTTGTCCTTATCAACTAATGCTTTATCATTCTTATTATCCACATAGCGCAGGAAATACCATGATGAACCTGCCCACTGAGGCATTGTGTTAGTTTCACGTTTTGCAGGCTTGCCACACTTAGGACATGTAGTGTTAACCCATGAATCTATTGCTGCAAGCGGTGACTCACCTGTTCCTGTCGGCTCATACTTCTCAACATCAGGAAGTAATACCGGCAGCTGATCCTCAGGTACAGCAACTGCACCGCAATCAGGACAGTGAATAATAGGAATAGGCTCACCCCAGTATCTCTGACGAGAAAATACCCAGTCACGAAGCTTGTAATTAACTGTCTTCTTACCGTATCCCATCTTCTCGATCATTTCAGGTGCCTCACGCTTAAGATCAGCAGACTCTCTGCCATTCCAATCACCTGAGTTGATCATTGTTCCCTTAGCCTCTGTATAAGCCTCCTGCATATCAGGAATCTCCTTGCCGTCCTCAGCAATAACCTGAATTATAGGCAGATCAAATTTCTTAGCAAATGCAAAGTCTCTGTCATCATGAGCAGGCACGCACATGATAGCTCCTGTACCGTAATCTGCAAGTACATAGTCGGATAACCAGATTGGAGTCTTAGCACCATTTAACGGATTGATAGCATAAGAACCCGTAAACACTCCGGTCTTTTCCTTATCCTGCATACGATCAACGTTAGACTTCATTGATGCATCATAGATATATTTCTCTACTGCTTCTCTTGTCTCATCTGTTGCAAGCTTTGCTGCAAGTGCATGTTCAGGAGCAAGTACCATAAATGTAGCTCCGTAGAGAGTGTCAGGTCTTGTGGTATATACGGTAATGCTCTCATCCATACCTTCAACCTTGAAATCGACCTCTGCACCATATGACTTGCCGATCCAGTCTGTCTGCATCTTCTTAACCTTCTCAGGCCAGTCAAGCTTATCAAGATCAGCCAGCAGTCTCTCAGCATAAGCGGTGATCTTTAACATCCACTGACGAAGGTTCTTCTTTGTAACCTCGCTGTGACAACGCTCACATTTACCGTCAACAACCTCTTCGTTTGCAAGACCTGTCTTACATGACGGACACCAGTTAATAGGCATCTCCTTCTCATAAGCAAGTCCCTTTTCAAACATCTTGACAAATATCCACTGTGTCCATTTGTAATAGTTCGGATCAGTAGTATTAACCTCTCTGTCCCAGTCATATATAGCAGCAATCTCATTGATCTGCTTCTTGATATTAGCAACATTCTCAGCAGTTGAGATCGATGGATGAATACCGTGCTTAATAGCATAGTTCTCAGCAGGAAGTCCGAATGCATCCCATCCCATCGGATGAATAAGATAATAACCCTGCATTAGCTTATATCTGCTCCATACATCCGAGATTACATATCCTCTCCAATGTCCTACATGAAGTCCGTTACCTGAAGGATACGGGAACATATCAAGACAGTAATATTTCGGTTTCTTACCATCTTCAACATTGATAGGATCTTTCTCCCATTTCTCCTTCCATTTTCCCTCAATCAGTCTGTGATTGTATGATGTTGCCATACCAAGCTCCTCCTTATATTCAATATCAATTAATATACAAATACGTTAACTTCAATATTTTACCCATACTGTGTTGTTTTGTCAAGTTCCGAGCCGTTTATCCAAAGTACAAAACTATAACTATGCAAAAAGCCGGAATCCCGGCTTTTGTAGTACAATTTATTACAAACATCAATTTACATATCAATCTAAAACATTGCTATCTTATTCTTTTTTAGCAATGCTTTCAGACGTTCAATCTCCTTATCTTTGCTCTGTAACTGTTCGTTTTGACTCTGCAACT
>OMSZ01000227.1 GCA_900313855.1 uncultured Eubacteriales bacterium | reverse complement strand
CACGGTAAGGCTGTCTGTTGTAACACTTCCTTTAGTCAGATTGATAGCAAGATGATACGCAAGAATCATCGCATATATCGCAACGCCTGCCCGGATCACCTTCTCATCATCTATCTGGGAGAAAAGAAGGATACAAAGATTAGCCGTGATGGCAACATCAAAGAGACTGGTCTCATGTATTGCATGGAAAAACATTGCTATGTAAATGAGAATAACATAGATATAATACCTGGCTTTGTCACTTAACGCCTGGCTTAAATGAAGCCACCACGCCGTAACAAGACCAACCACAAAAAGCGGAAGCATAAACAACTCCCACCCCATAAGTATTGACTCTCCGGCAACAGCAAACACAGCGAAGGTATACACCAGCACAATCGCAAGATGTACTCCGCGGATCCGTTCCTTCTCATATTCATTTTGAACTACGCCATCATTCATACCCATAATCAAATCTTCTCGTCTATCATATCCTTAAGATCCCTGGCAAGCTCCTTGATCCTTTCATTGGCTGTGCGGCTTGTTATAACCCTGCCGATCATAGACTTTGCCCCCTCATATTCACCAAGTTCATAGCCTAAAGCCGAGATAATATACGGCATCGTATTCTCATCCAGACCGTATATCGGAAGGTTCTCGGAAGAAAAGGCTTTCTTGAACCCGTCATACGCATTGCGCATACATTCATTATCATCTTCAACACATTTCTTATACTCTTCCGATTCCTTATCAAGCTCCTCCATATAGCTCTCGATAAGCCAATGAAGCTTGAGGCTTAGAAATGCGAGCTCTGACGCTTTTCCTCTTTTGACCATGGCACACACAAGTGCCAGCTTGAATTTCGTCACCGCCATCTTGTAATCGTAGACATCCTCGTCATCATCCCAATCATCATCAGGCATATAGTATGTAGAGATCTGCTGCTTTATCAGATCCTTCTGTATCGATATCAGCTTGTTAAACTGCGAAGCAATAGCTGAATAGCCACAGCACGGACAGCTTATCACCTCGTATTTGACAGGATCTATTCCCTCATAATGAATACGCATATCAATATCATGTCCGGTCTGTCTTACCTTTCCGGCCTTGACTGACAGCGCCTTGAATTTCCACTCACACACAGGACATTCATAGTCCCTTAACAAAAGATAATCCTTCTCGGTAAGCTCACGTTTAACTGCCGGCTTAACCTCTTTATTATTTCTCTTTACAGTCTCCTCCTGCTTTAAGATCTCGGAATCCTTAAAGTCGGAAAGACCCATTTTATCCATATCAGAAAACAGACCCATTAACGCGTATTCCCCTTTTCAAAACTTATCCAGGCATTTGCGAAACTACATTTGTTTGTGCATATTATGCAGCTTCAACAAAGCTAAACCCGGTACTTATATATCCATCAGCATCTGCAGACAGTGCAGAATCTGTCAATCTCGTTAAAGACTATCTGCTTATCAGGCTCATTATGAATCTCATGCCTCATATCATCAAACATCATTCCGTTAACATTCTTATATCCGAGCTTGCGTAAATGCTGCATTGAAGCATTCCATTTCTTCTCGTTGATATAGCAGGGATCATTTTTCCCCGAATAAAACATTATAGGCATATTCTCATTACTTACATTGTAATCCTTGTCCTTATATACTACCGTCTCAAGATTAAGAAGCGTTCTGTAACCATTTAATGTATAAATGAATGTGCAGAGCGGATCAGCTGCAAACGCCTCGGAAACCTCACGGTCAGTCGTAAGCCATGCGTACTTTCTCTTTTCCATAAGAAACGGTCTGTCAAAGCTTCCCACTGCTAATTTATTAACAAACTTTGAGCGGTATCTCTCACCGCGGACAGCAGTCATGAGTTTTACCAACACCTTTCCGAAGGGAACCGCATTCTCATAGGACGGCGAACCGGCAACTACCAGACCATCGATCGCATCATCATGTTTTTTAAGATATGCGCGGACAATAAGCGAACCCATACTGTGACCATAAAGTATTAATGGAAGATCAGGATAAAGCTTTTTGATATGCATGGTCGCGCCATAGGTATCCTCCACCATTCCTTTATCCATGGACTCATAACAGTATCCAAGATCATCCTCATTATTGATACTTGCGCCGTGTCCCCTGTTGTCATTCATCAGGGTTACATAGCCTTTTTCCGCCATTTTTTCCATAAAGCCCAAGTATCTTTCCTTATGCTCATTCATACCGTGAACCATCTGTAATATTGCAACAGGGTTCTCCGGAATCATACAAATACCATGAATTGTAACTCCATCCTTAGATCTGAATGAATAATTCTTTGTCGTGATCATAGCATTGCACCTCTTAAATCTTTATTCATTTACTATATTTTTCTTATTATAAAGCAGTAACACTCCTGCAGGAATGCAGATAACTGCAATAACTATCATAACAGCGATTATCGTATCATTAAAGCTTTCTCCTGAAATTTCAGGCAGCTTATCACCATAATACAGCAAAACAACCGAAAATGCATTATTAAGGAAATGCATCAGCGAAGAACATATGATACTTTCCGACTGATGTATCGCATAAGCCAAAGCTATACCAAGAAGCGTTGTCGGTATAAGCTTTATAAGACTTAAATGAGTTATTCCAAATAATATCGATACGATAAGTATTGCTGCAGGCAGCTTAAGTCTTCCCTTAAACGCTGTCAGCATATATCCTCTAAACATCAGCTCCTCACATACAGCAGGCGTAAGCGCGATAAGCGCTAATGCGCCGGCAAAAGGAACGCCATTTAACAGGTCGCCGAAACCGGTACTTACCGTTTTGGTCTGGTTCGGCATAACATTAGCTAACAGATT
>OMSZ01000158.1 GCA_900313855.1 uncultured Eubacteriales bacterium | reverse complement strand
TCGAGAAGGAGGGCATCGATTCCTCAAAGCCTTCTTCTACAATGGTTTTCAACTTCATTGCAGCCATCGCCCAGAACGAAAGCCAGTCCATTTCCGATAATATCCGTGGTGCGATCAGGAAGAAAGCACAGCGTGGAGAGTACAGTGCAGGCAGCCATGAATGCTTCGGTTATGAGGCTGTGGACGGCAAGTTGGTACCCGATGATGATGCACCAATAGTTGAAGCTATATTCGCCATGTATCTTGAAGGACAGTGTTGTTCGGAGATCAGCCAAAAACTCTGTGAACTGGGGGTTGTGGGCAGAAACGGAGGAGACATTACCGCATCGGGAGTCAACTATATCCTGAGAAATGAGACTTATGTCGGTGACAAGAGACTGCTGAAAACCGGGCGGAAGGAACTGTTTACAGGTGCGATTAGAGAGCATGAGAGCATATTGCTGGAGAACGACCATGAAGCTATCATTGACAGAAATACATGGGAGAAAGTCCAGAAAAGACTTGATTCCAAGGGAATGCTCGGACGGAAGAACATACAGCGTGGCGGCGGCAGGATGCACTTTCTCCATGACAAGCTCATCTGTGGGTGCTGCGGTGAGTTCATGACCAGAAGAACACTGAGAGCCTACAGTAAGCCGGGAACAGAACCTGTGCGGTATAAGGCATGGGAGTGCTACGGCAAGCATAAGGGCAAAAAAGGAAACGGATGCAGGCTGCGGACAGTCAAAGAGGATGAACTGTTCAAGGCAATCGAGGATGCGACAGGTAAAGCGGTTGATGAACAGAGTGTCGAGGTCATTAAGCGTGTGGTTGTAACCGAGGATGATATTGTAGTGGAGACAGCATAAGTCAAAAAATCCACATTTGCCCCTTGTAAATGAGGGGCATTTGTGGTATAATAATTTTAATGCTAGTTGGCTCTGTGTAGGGCATGGAAGGAGGAAGTATTAGTGCTTTCAATAGCTGAGATAGTTGCAGATTGTATTTCATATTCCGAGGAACAAAATTGGTTTGAATATAAAGATGGCTGGTATGAACCGGATGGCATAGGCGAATATATTTCTTCACTTTCAAACGCAGCAGCAATGCTCGGAAAAGAAGAGGGATATTTGATCTGGGGAATACACAATTCTACCCATGAACTAACGGATACGAAATTTAATTATCATCAGGATGTTAAAAATGAACCATTGGAGCATTATCTTGCGAGAAATATTACACCCGGCATTTATTTCCGCTTCGATGAGGATATGATCGATGGAAAGCGCGTAGTTGTCCTGCGTGTTCCGGCTGCACATACAGTTCCGACTGCATATAAGACTGTTCGCTACCTTCGCATTGGCTCGAGCAAGGTTAACCTTGCAAAGTTTCCTGAAAGAGAAGCAGAATTGTTCCGTGTGCTTAATACCGGCTTGCCTAATCTAGTAAATACTGAATCCAGATTCACAGATCTGACATTTGATCAGCTTTTCCTATATTACGATTTACATGGAATAAAACTTAATAAAAAGTCATTCAAGAAGAACCTCGAATTGTTGACTAAGGACGGAAAGTATAATATGTTGGCACAGTTACTATCAGATGAGCCTCATATTCCGATTAGATTTGCAGTATTCAGCGGCAAGGCTAAGACTTCCACAATGTATACAGTCAGAGAATTCGGCAATATGTGCCTTCTGATGTCACTGGATAAGGTGCTTGATTTTGGAGACACGATAAACATTCCGCAAGCGGATGAACGAGATCGCAAGGTTGAGCGTAAAGAGGTAATGTTATTTGATAAAGACGCATTCCATGAAGCTGTCATCAATGCGTTTGTTCACAATATGTGGGTTAACGGTGATGCCCCCATGTTTACAGCTTATGAGGATCGCATAGAGATTGTCTCTCTTGGCACATTGCCGCCTAATCAGACAAAAGAAGGCTTCTTCGGCGGAGTGTCAATTCCGGTTAATCAAAAACTCTCAGAGATACTGCTTCAGCTTCATATCAGTGAGAAAAGCGGACGAGGTGTTCCGAGAATTACTGCAGCATATGGCGAAGAGGCGTTTCAGTTTAAGGATAATGCAATATCGGTAACAATACCATTTGCACGACTCAACTTGTGGAATTCAACTTATGGAAATCCACAAGACAATCCACAAGATAATCCACAAGATAATCCACAAGAAGATCGCCAAATTGCTGATAACGTGTCTGTTAGAATAATAGAATTTTGCAAAGAAGCACATAGTATTCGTGAAATAGCAAAGATGTTAGGATATAAGGATAGAAAGACTGTGCATAAGTATCTTGATCCTTTGCTTGAATCTGGTATAGTTGCGAGAACAATACCCGATAAACCTAATAGTAGAAATCAGAAGTATATCTCAATTTCAAAATAAAACTGAATAACTACCACCTCCGCCCACTGAGCAATTGCCGAAAATATCGGTAGCAGCTTAGCGGGCAATTTTATTTGTGTTACCAGTAGTAACATTGATGGCACAATCTATAAACCAAAGGTGTTTTATGAGTTCATATTTGGTGATATCTACATTGACATTTGATATAACATCTGCTATAATTATCTCATTAGATGAAGAATAAGTGGTGTTACTATTAGTAACACTCAATATAGGAGGAAATTATGAAGCACTTATCTTTGAAACTACTTGCTGAGACTGTTGTAAGCAGAAGAAAGGCAATAAAGATGTCGCAGCTTACCCTGTCTGAAAAAACAGGCATCCACCGTTCGATCATTTCCAGACTGGAAGGTGAAGACTATACACCATCTGTGGATCAGCTTCTTGCTCTTAGCACTGTACTTGGATTTGACAATGCTGATGTCCTTGAAGATGATGCAATAGAGGCAAAGCCGATAGAACGCAAGAAGATAGCCGTAGCAGGTACCGGTTATGTCGGACTGTCCCTCGCAGTTCTGCTTTCACAGCATAATGATGTTACAGCTGTGGATATCATACCTGAGAAGGTTGATAAGCTGAATAACTGGGAGTCTCCGATTCAGGATGACTTCATTGAGCAGTACCTTGCAGAGCATGAAGAACGTCAGCTTTCCCTCAAAGCTACTACAGACGGCGAATCTGCATACAAGGATGCTGATTTCATTATCGTGGCTGCACCTACAAACTATGATCCGAAGACAAACT
>OMSZ01000299.1 GCA_900313855.1 uncultured Eubacteriales bacterium | reverse complement strand
GGCATTTTTTTGTTAATAAAATCAAAAATCTCCTCACGGTTTGTGATATAATGGAGTTGAAGAGAAACCATGAACCATGCCCCGAAAGGAGACATATATATGATACCACAAAAACAACTCACTTTGGCAGATATTTTTGAAAATTGTAAAGAAATTTTTGATTCTGACAAACCTCAGTTTCTTACTCTGCTCGAAAATCACATTGACCTTGATGAAATGCAAGCATCTATATACTGTTTTCTAAATAAACAAAGTTGCAGCCTCTACACAATTATTCATTAACATTGCGATTGTCATTGGTCCAACACCGCCAGGAACCGGAGTGATAGCTGATGCAATGGGTTCAACGCTTTCAAAATCGACATCTCCGCAAAGCTTATTATTCTCATTTCTGTGGATTCCTACATCTATAACAACTGCTCCTTCTTTAACATAGGATGCATCTATCATCTTAGGCTTTCCTATTGCTACAACAAGTATGTCAGCTCTCTTACAAACCTCTTTGAGATTCTTTGTCCTTGAATGACATACCGTAACTGTACCGTTTTCACGAAGCAACAACAATGCCATAGGCTTTCCTACAATATTACTTCTTCCGATAACAACACATTCCTTACCTTCTATTTCGATATTACTTCTCTTAAGAAGCTGAATGATTCCGGCAGGTGTGCATGACACAAAACCGGGCTGACCGATTGATAGTGCGCCAACACTTTGAGGATGGAAGCCATCAACATCCTTCTTAGGGCTGATAGCTTTGATAACAGTATCCTCGTCTATGTGCTTTGGAACAGGAAGCTGAACCAATATTCCATGAATCTTGTCATCATTATTTAACTTCTCTATAAGGGAAATAAGCTCCTCCTGCGTAGTCTCTTCCGGAAGCTCATAGCTTTCCGAGCGAATACCAATATATTCGCAGGCTTTTTTCTTATTACCGACATAAACGCTTGAAGCCGGATCGTTGCCGACCTGTATAACAGCCATTCCGATCTCCTTACCCTCAGCTTTTAATGCCGCAACCTTTTCCTTCAATTCATCTTTGATTTCCTTACTGATTCTCTTACCGTCAATTAAAGCTGCCATCATTTATCCTCCATTCTTAATCTGTTTTGTTCTTTTTAATCTATTAAGCCGCATTACTATAATCCATAATAAATATCTTGCTTGCAATACTTTCGTCTTTATCTAATAATAAATCAAATATAATTTCTCCAATCAGAATAATCCGACAATTTTATCATCTACAACATCTATCCTCTCTGCGGCGGGAACTTTAGGAAGTCCAGGCATCGTCATTATTGAACCGGTAATAACTACAACAAATCCTGCACCTGCACTAACATATACTTCCCTGACATTGACATCAAAACCGCTAGGTCTTCCAAGAAGTGTAGGATCGTCAGATAATGAATACTGAGTTTTTGCCATACATACAGGAAGCTTTCCAAATCCAAGGTCAGTAATTGCCTTAAGCTGTTTCTCTGCAGCAGGTGCGAAAGTTACACCATCAGCTCCGTAGATCTTTGTTGCTACCGCATTGATCTTGTCTTTTAATGACATATCGTCATCATATATCATCTTAAACTCAGACTTCTTCTTCTCTAATACATCACAAACCTTTTTGGCTAAAGCAAGACCGCCCTCGCCGCCTTTCTCCCAAACCTTTGCCAAAGCAAAATCACAACCCTTATTCTCAACAAATTCTTTGACAAATAAAAGCTCTGCATCGGTATCAGTCACAAACTGATTAAGCGTTACAACAATAGGAACTCCGTACTGCTGCAGATCTTCTATATGCTTTTCAAGATTAACTATACCTTTCTTTAACGCCTCAACATTTTCCTCTGACAGATCAGCCTTAGCAACTTCACCGTTGTATTTAAGTGCACGTACTGTTGCAACAAGTACTATGGCATCCGGTGCTATGCCTGCTTTACGGCATTTGATATCAAGGAATTTCTCAGCACCGAGGTCTGCGCCAAAGCCTGCCTCTGTAACAACGATATCTGAAAGCTTCAACGCAAGTTTGGTTGCACGTACTGAATTACAGCCATGAGCGATATTTGCAAATGGTCCGCCATGAACAAATGCAGGAGTATGCTCTAATGTCTGGATCATGTTAGGCTTTAATGCGTCCTTAAGAAGAGCAGCCATTGCTCCAACAGCCTTAAGGTCTTTTGCTGTAACAGGCTTTCCTTCACGAGTATATGCAACAATTATCTTAGAAAGCTTATCCTTTAAGTCTTCCATATCATTAGCAAGACAAAGGATAGCCATGATCTCAGACGCAACAGATATAACAAAATGATCCTCACGTACCACACCATCCATCCTGCTTCCCATACCTACAACGATATTACGAAGAACTCTGTCATTCATATCAAGACATCTCTTCCATACAACCTGTCTTGTATCAATACCAAGCTCATTGCCCTGCTGGATATGATTATCAAGCATAGCCGCAAGCAGATTATTCGCAGAAGTTATCGCATGAAAATCTCCGGTAAAATGAAGGTTAAGATCCTCCATAGGTACAACCTGAGCATATCCGCCTCCTGCTGCACCACCCTTCACACCAAAGCAGGGACCAAGTGATGGCTCACGAAGAGCAATAGATGCTTTCTTCCCCATCTTTCCAAGTGCCTCTCCAAGACCGACTGTAACGGTTGTCTTACCCTCGCCTGCCGGTGTCGGATTAATCGCGGTTACAAGCACAAGCTTACCATCCTTGTTATTCTCTACTCGTTTGATAAGCTCATCTGATAACTTTGCCTTATACTTTCCATATAATTCAAGCTCATCAGCTTCAATATCAAGACTCTTTGCAACCTCTGTTATCGGCTGCATAACAGCCTCCTGTGCTATCTCTATATCACTCTTCATAATCATCCTCCTATATATGAATATAATTGTCATTTATCTATACTCAGCCAATAATATGTTATCCTATTTTTTTGAAATGACCCTTTGCAAACGTTTCCCGCTCAATAAAACAGGTAATATATTCATGGCGTAAGTCATCAAAAGTATTCATCAACATACTCTTCAAACTGTTCAATACTCATAAGAACCTCTCTAGGCTTAGTTCCAACCTCAGGACCTACAACTCCGGCTTCAGAAAGCTGATCCATAATCCTTGCAGCCCTGTTAAAGCCTATCTTAAACATTCTCTGAAGCATACCTATCGAAGCCTTATTCTTCTCTATAATGAACTTACCAGCCTGAACAAAATATTCATCTCTGTCATCATTAGAACCACCATCACTGCCGCCACCTGATACAGAAGCGCTGCTACTTGATGTTATCTTATTCGTCATTTCCTCACTATAGGTCGTTTCACCGTTGTTTGCCTTTAAGAACTCTACAACATTTACAACCTCATCATCGGAAATGTAAGCGCCCTGAACACGCAGGGGCTTCGGATACATTGTAGGATAAAACAGCATGTCACCATTACCAAGTAGCTTCTCGGCACCGACAGTATCAATTATCGTTCTCGAATCGATACCCGATGATACAGAAAGCGCAATTCTTGAAGGTACATTGGCTTTGATAAGACCCGTCACAACATCAACGGAAGGTCTTTGTGTTGCGATAACAAGGTGAATTCCGGCTGCGCGCGCAAGCTGTGCAAGTCTGACTATCGCTTCCTCAACCTCAGCCTTTGCTACCATCATAAGATCCGCCAACTCGTCAACTATGATTACGATCTGCGGCATTTTCTCAACAGTTACCTCTTCTATATCGCCTGATCGGTTAAGCTCTTCAACCTTCTCATTATAACCCTGAATATTTCTTACGTTACATTCTGAAAACTTCTGATATCTGTCAGTCATCTCAGCCACAGCCCAGTTAAGAGCCCCGGCAGCCTTCTTAGGATCTGTGACAACCGGCGTTAACAAATGCGGTATGCCATTGTAAACCTTAAGCTCAACCTGCTTAGGATCAACAAGGATAAGCTTAACCTCATCAGGTCTTGCCTTGTATAGAATACTCATTATCAGAGTATTGGTACATACTGATTTACCTGAGCCTGTAGCTCCGGCAATAAGTAAATGCGGCATTTTAGCTATATCTTCAACAATAACATTGCCCTCAATATCCTTGCCGACAGCAAATGATATCTTAGACGGATGTTTAATAAACTTCTCTGTATCTATAAGCTCTCTAAAGCCTACACCTGTTCTCTTACCGTTAGGTATCTCAATACCAACCGCGCTTTTACCGGGAATAGGCGCTTCAATTCTGATACTCTGTGCTGCAAGATTCATCATGATATCATCAGCAAGTCCTGTAATCTTACTTACCTTAACGCCCTGCTCCGGTACCATTTCATAGCGTGTAACCGAAGGTCCGCAGCTGTAATTCGTCATGGTAACATTTACGCCAAAGCTTTTTAATACCTCCTGAAGCTTAACCGCATTCTCCCTGACAGAATCCTCTTTAACTCCACCGGATGACTTTGAAGGTTTTAAAAGCTCTAATGGAGGGAATTTATATTCCGAATCGGAGTTTCCTACCTCTTTTGCAGCTAGGTTCTTCTCTTCCTTAGCCGTCTTGTTCTCCATATTCATAACTGCTTCCTTCTCGGAATTTGTAAGTGTTCCACTTAAAGATGCGTCTGATGACGACGAAAGATCCTTAACTGAATCGATAACAGTTCCGGAAACCTCTCCACCCATGGCATTACGTTTAACGCGTGATTTTCTTGTGGAAGCTGATGCTCCCTTTGATGATATGTTATCAGATACATTAATATCAGATGGCATATCTACCTCGTCGTAAGCATTATACTCAGGGAACAGATCTGTCTTATTAATATCAGCAGTATCATTATCTGTCTGATCATTGCCGGTTTTGATATCTTCTGTCGGAAGAACTGT
>OMSZ01000159.1 GCA_900313855.1 uncultured Eubacteriales bacterium | reverse complement strand
GAAGCACTGCTTATTGATTACTCCAGCGTATACTATGTCAACGCGGAAACCAATGAATACCAGTGGTATTCTATCAATGAAGGTTTTCATTCTCTTTCTCTTGAAGAGTCCGGCAAGGATTTCTTTAAGGATCTTGTAAGAGACGCCGACAGGGTTATATACGAAGAAGATAAGCATTTATTTATGAAGGATATGACCAAGGAGAAGCTGTTAGCCGAGATGAGCAGCGGTTCAATGCAGAGTATAGAATATCGTCTTATGATAGACGGTAAGCCTGTATGGCATACCTTAAGACTTATCAGAGAAGCCGGCAAGGGTAAGGATAATGACTATTTCATTCTTGGCGTCATCAACATTGACAAGAAGAAGAGAAATGAAGAAGAACAGCAAAAGATCCAGGCGGAGCGCGAGATCTTCAACCAGATCGCAGGAAGTCTTGCCGAACACTACGATACATTATACTACGTGGACATGGAAGAAAATCGGTATTTTGAGTTCTCATCGACCAACACCTATAAGAGACTTAACATTCCGGTAAAGGGTGCTGATTTTTTCAAGGAATCAGCCAAGAATATCAAAAAGTACGTACATCCTGATGATGTTCAAAAGGTTCTTGATGCGCATGTCAAAGCGAATATAATCAATAACCTTAAGAATACCAATACATTTTCTTTCACCTATCGTCTTAAGATCGGCAATGATATAATGAACTGCCGTAATTCGCAGATATGGGCAAGTGATAAGAAGCACATCATTATATGTATTGAGAATATTGACGCAGAGATAATTGCTGAACGTGTATTTGTCGAGAATCAAAAGAACAGTATGACCTACAGTCAGATCGCAGAGAGTCTCGCATCGCGTTATGACACCATTTTTTATGTGGATATCGCCGATGAAAGCTTCTTGAAATGTGCTTACAACAATACGTTTGGTAATCTTGAGATCCAGGAAAGAGGAGATAATTTCTTCACCGAGATCAACAAAAATACTAATCATGCCGTGCACAAGGAGGACCGCGACAGAATATTATCTGTACTTAATAAGGATTACCTGCTTTCTGCTTTGGACAAAAGCAAGCACTACAGCACTGATTACCGACTTATCGTGGATAAGAAACCGCAGTTTACGCGTCTTACCGTTACATGGTCAAGTGACCGTATACATTTTGTTATCGGTATTGAGAATATCAATGACGAGATTCTCAAAGAGGAAGAGCATACCAAGGCTTTGCAGATAGCCAATGAATTAGCAAGGCGCGACGAGCTAACAGGCGCTAAGAATAAGAATGCCTACCGCGAATTAGAGCAGGCACTCCAGCTAAGTATTGATAATAGTGAAGAACGTCCTGCTTTCGCAATTGTCGTATGTGACCTTAACAACCTAAAGCATATCAATGATACCTTAGGTCACAAGATAGGTGATGAATATATTCAGGCTTCATGTAAGTTGATATTCGATACCTTCTCGCACAGTCCTGTTTTCAGGATCGGCGGTGATGAGTTCGTGGCAGTTCTTACCGAACGCGATTATACTAACAAAGACAAATTATTCAGCCAGTTGAAGAAGCTGGTTTTAGATAATAACCGCACAGGCAAGGGACCGATAATTGCAAGCGGAATGTCCGTATTTGATTCCTCAACCGACTCTAAGGTTTCGGATGTATTTGAACGGGCAGATACAATGATGTACAAGAACAAAAAAGAATTAAAGGGAAGCAGAGAGGGTTGATGCAAAAGCATCAACCCTCTTTTATTTCTTATAATGATCTGACTATATATCCACTCATTATTAACGATACTATTATTAGCGTATCCTTTTTCTCAACCTTCTATAAATCTTCCGAGGAACTGACGTGTCCTCTCCTCCTTAGGATTATTGATAACCTCATCCGGAGTTCCGTATTCAAGAACATATCCGTCATCCATAAAGATCACTTTATCGGAAACATCTCTGGCAAACGCCATCTCATGAGTAACGATTATCATCGTCATTTTCTGCTCTGCGAGCTCCTTGATAACCTTTAGTACCTCTCCCGTAAGCTCGGGATCAAGTGCAGAGGTTGGCTCATCAAAGCATAGGATATCAGGCTTCATCGCTAACGCCCTCGCGATCGCAACTCTCTGGCATTGTCCGCCCGACAGCTGATGAGGATAATTATCCATTCTCTCGGACAATCCCATCTGTGTCAGCAATCCTTTGGCCTCCTCCTCTATCGCAGCATAGATCTCCTTCTTTTTCTCTTTAAAGTCCGGAAGCTTCTCTGCCTGAAGCTGCTTTGCCAGCATAACATTTCCAAGGGCTGTATACTGTGGAAACAGATTAAACGACTGAAAAACCATTCCAAAATGCAGCCTGTTCTTACGGATAACCGACTCCTTAAGATATTCCTTATCTTCTGCGTCAAATACAACCTTCCCGGCAACCTTGATAATTCCCGTATCAGCATGCTCTAAGAAGTTAAGACAGCGAAGAAGCGTTGTCTTACCGCTTCCCGAAGAACCGATTATAGAAAGCACCTGACTTTCTTCCATTGAAAAACAAATATCCTTCAGCACCTGTGTATGTTCAAAGGATTTACCGATATGCTCTACTTCTAATATACTCATGGCATCCTCCAATCCTATCTGAAATACTCAAGCTTCTTCTCAAGACCACCCAACAAAAGAGTAAGAAGTCCGTTGCAAACAAGATAATATATCGCCGTAAAGAACAAAGGCCATATAGCACCCGATATTCCCTGTGAGCCCTTCATAAATGCCTGTCCTGCCCAGATAACCTCCTGCAGGGCAATTATCCTTGCAAGTGAGGTATCCTTGACCAGAGTCAAAATCTCATTAGACATCGGGGGAAGGATCCTCTTTATCATCTGTAAAAGCTTAACCTTAAAGAATATCTGTGACTTCGTCATACCAAGCACCATACCGGCTTCATCCTGACCTATGGGGATACTGATTATTCCACCCCT